>CAZNSS010000021.1:0-16151 GCA_964575465.1 uncultured Holophagales bacterium
GACGGCGGCCCAGGACGCGAGCCGGCAGGCGCAGGAGGCGGCCTCGGTCCTCCGCCAGACGCCCATCGACGCGGCGGCCTACACGGCCGCGTCGGAGCGCGCCTCTTCCGCCATCTCCTCCGCCGAGTCCAGGTGCGGCGGGGGAGGCTCGGCGTCGGAACAGAAGGGGATGGAGGAGGCCCGGGGGGCCCTCGCCGAGATGCGGGCGCTCCTCTCGGACCTCTCCGGTGCGCTCTCGGGGAGCGGGAGCGCCTCCGAGGCTCCCCGGCGCATCGAGACGATCGACGTGCGCCTCGCCGCCGCGCGCGCGGCGCTCCGCGGCTGACGGGCCGGCGGCGGGCGCACCGTTCCGGGAAGCACGAAGAAGGAGCATGGAGTTGAGCGAAGTCAACAAGCCCGGCGAAGGTCTGAAGGTCGTCATCCGGCTGCGCATGTCGAGCCACGACGCGCACTACGGCGGGAACCTCGTCGACGGGGCGCGGATGCTCGGCCTCTTCGGCGACGTGGCGACCGAGCTCCTCATCCGCCTCGACGGCGACGAGGGGCTGTTCCGCGCCTACGACTCGGTGGACTTCCTCGCGCCGGTCTTCGCCGGCGACTACATCGAGGCCGAGGGCGTGATCACGGCCGTCGGGAACACGAGCCGGAAGATGGCGTTCGAGGCGCGAAAGGTCGTCCGCTCGGCACCCGAGGTCAACGACTCGGCGGCCGAGGTCCTCGACCCGCCGGTCGTCGTCTGCCGGGCGACCGGGACCTGCGTCACGCCGAAGGACAAGCAGCGACGGAGGTGAGTCCCGCCGCACCCGCGGCCGGGCCGGTCTCCGGGGCGAGGTCCGGCGCTCAGTGGCAGTTCCGGCAGAGCTGTCCCCTGTCGTTTCGCATCGCGAGGTAGTAGGTCCGGTGCTCGCCGGCGCGGTGGGCGATCCGCTCGAAGAGGCTCGTCGACGCCCAGGGCGAGTGGTCGACGCCCGGCCGCGTCGTGTCGTGGCAGGTGACGCAGGTGTTCGTCCCCGCTTCCGTCAGGAGGAGCGGGGCGGCGAGCCCGCGGGGGATCGGGACGCCGACGGTGTGGTGCCCTTCGCGGAACTCGTGGCAGGAGGCGCAGAGCGCGCGGCAGGGCCGGGCGACGCGCCGGGAGATCGCGGACGCCTCCTCGGCGTGGTGGCACGAGAGGCAGCTCTCGACGGTCCAGGAGGGATGGCCGACGGAAGCGCGGCTCGCCCCGGATGCGAGGGCGGCCCCGGGGCCGGCGAGGAGGGCGACGGCGAGAAGCGGTGCGGCTGCTTTCCGGTTCGGCATGGAGGTCCTCCTAGAAACAGACGACGACCTGGGCGAGGAAGGAATCCCGGTGGAAGCCCGCCTCGGCCTCGACGGCCGGTGGCGCGGAGAGCGTCCTCTGGTACTCGAGCTTGAGCGAGAGGAGGTCGAAGAAGCCCGCGTTCAGGCCGGCCGAGAGCCGCTCCGTGCGGCCCCACGGCTCCCCGGTCGGCGTTCCCGGAGGCGGCGAGGGCTGGACCGTCGCCGTGTCGTAGCGCGCGTACGGCGTGAGCGGGACCCCGGCCGGAGCGCCGGCGTCGACGGTCGCGGTCACCTGGAAGCCCGAGCGGACCACGCGCTCGTCGCGCCCCTCGACGGGGCGCAGGTCGCGCCGCACGTACTCCGCGCGGAGGCGGCCGAGCGGGCCTCGGAGCTCGGTGTCGACGGCGAACGAGGTCGACTCGGTTCCGCCGTCGCCGTCGAAGTCGTGGAGGACGGAGACGCCCAGCTCGATCGCCCGCACCCGCCCGCGGAGCCGGTACGGGTTGTCGAACGGCATGAGGCCGAGGCGCCCGCCGACGAGGGTGCCCTCCCCCTCGCCGCGCAGCCAGTACGCGGACCAGACGACGCTCCCCGTTCCCCCGAGGAGGCGGAGGCCGACGTCGTTGTAGCCGCCGTCCATGACGGTCTCGGTCGTGAGCGGGGCGGAGAGCTCGGGACGGTCCTTCGCGGCGAAGTACTGCCAGTCGCCCCCGAACGGGACGTCGAAGCGGCCGATCTGGACACGGAATCCCTTCTCGACGGGGAGGCGTCCGCGCGGCGCGGTGGGCGCCCCGATGACGTGGACGTCGACGAAGGCGACGGCGAGCTCGGTGCCCTCGTCGTTCACCACGAGGGCCGCGGCGACCTGCACCTTCCTGCCGACCTCGCGGGCGAGGTCGAGCTCGAAATCGCCCATCGAGAAGACGTTCGGGTCGGTCCGCGTGTCGGCGGCACGGACGTCGAAGAAGCCCGAGAGGCCGAGCCCCTCGCGGATCCCCGCGAGCGTCGCCTTCAGGGTCTCGGGGTCGGAGGGATCGGGCGCGGAGCCGGGCTCCTCGGGCTCGGCCGGCTTCGCGAGAGTCGCCTCCCGGGGAGGTCCGGCGGGCGCCTGCGCGAGCGATGGGCGCGGCGAGAGCGCGAGCGTCACCGCCGCCAGGCCGAGCGCGAGGCCGCGAGGCCTCGAGCTCGCGAGGGGAGCGTTGGCGGGGCGCGGCATCTCAGGGCCTGCCGTCATCCCTCGAGGGGAGGGGAATGCCCGCGGAAGCCGCGACGAACGCGGCCGGGGCGCCGTCGCCCCGCGAGCAGCGGGAGACGGAGAGGCTCCCGCCGGGGCTCATCGGGCAGCCCGAGCAGCCCCCCGCGCAGGCGAGGGACCGACTTCTCCGGAAGCGCCGGAAGAGGGAAGCGACGGCCCAGAGCCCCGCGGCGGCGACGATGGCGATCGTGATCGGCGTGTCCAAGGCGCGCTTCTCCCTCAGGCGACGAGCCGGCCGCCCTGGTAGACGAGGAACGAGACGAGCCAGGCGATGGCCGTCAGGCCGAAGAGCTGGAGGAGCGCCCAGCGCCAGCGGCCCGACTCGCGGCGCGTCACGGCGATCGTCGCCATGCAGGGGGCGGAGATGAGGAGGAAGAGGATCAGGCTGACGCCGACGAGGGGCGAGTAGTCGCGGGCGAGGCGGGCGCGGAGCCCCTCCGCCCCCTCCTCCGGGTCGGCGATGGAGTAGACGATCCCCATCTGCGCGACGAAGACCTCCTTCGCCGCGAAGGCGCCGATCATCGCCGTCACCATCTTCCAGTCGAAGCCGAGCGGTGCGAACGCCGGCTCGAGGAGGCGGCCTGCCCTGCCTGCGAAGGAGAACTCGAGCTCTTCGGTCGCGCGCGCGGCGGCGAGATCGGCGGCGGCGACGGCCTCGCCCGCGGCGACGCGCGAGTCGATGCGGTACGTCGACGGCTTCGGGAACGACGTCGCGGCCCAGAGGAGGATCGAGATTCCGAGGATCACCGTGCCCGCCTTGCTCAGGTAGAGGCGGGCGCGGTCGAGCATCTTGAGGAGGACGCTCCGCAGAGTGGGCATGCGATAGGGAGGGAGCTCCATGACGAACGGCGCGTCGTCTCCGCGCAGGAGTGTCCGGCGGAGGAGGAGCGCGAGGAGGAGCGCGAGGGCGACGCCCGCCGCATAGATGAGCCAGAGCGCGGGCGCGCGCCACGCGGGCGGGAAGAAGGCGGGGACGAGGAGCATCCAGATCGGGAGGCGGGCGCCGCACGACATCAGCGGCAGGACGAGCATCGTCGTCAGCCGGTCGCGCTCGTTCTCGAGCGTCCGCGTCGCGAGGATGCCGGGAACGGAGCAGCCGAAGCCCGTCATCATCGGCAGGAAGCTCTTCCCGTGCAGGCCGAAGCGGTGCATCGCCCGGTCGGTCAGAAAGGCGGCGCGGGCCATGTAGCCGGAGTCCTCGAGGAGGGCGAGGCCGAGGAAGAGGAGGAGGATGTTCGGGAGGAAGACCAGGACTCCTCCGACCCCGGCGATGATCCCGTCGACGAGGAGGGACCGGAGGAGAGAGTCGGAGCCCTGGGGCCAGAAGCCCGTGACGAGCGCTCCGAGCCACCCGACGCCCGCCTCGATCCAGCCCATCGGAGCCTCGCCGACGGTGAAGGTGAGCCAGAAGATCGCGTAGAGAACGGCGCCGAAGATCGGCAGGCCGAGGTACCGATGGGCGATCACGTCGTCGAGCCGGTCGGAGAGGGCGCGGACGTCGATTCGGGGTGGCGGCGTCCGGGTCTCCCTCAGCAGGCCGTCGACGAAGCCGAACGTCCGCTCCGCGACGAAGACCGGGATGGCCCTTCCGGTCTCGGTCTCGAGGCGCATCCGCTGGCGGCGGGCTTCGGAGACGGCGCCCTCTCCCGTCGGAAGAGCCATGAGGCGGCCTGCGACGGTGGAGTCGTCGAGGAGAAGGCGCAGCGCGGTCCACTCGCGGCTGAGACCGGACCTCGGTCCCAGCGGAAGCCGGGCCGCGATCGCCGCGAGCGCGCCATCCAGAGCCTCGCCGAGGACGACACGGTGCCGGGCGAGCGGGGCCGCAGCGGCGCGGCGGACGGCGTCGAGGAGCTCCGGGAGGCCCTGACCGCGGCTCGCGACCGTCTCGACGACGGGAATGCCGAGGAGCTTCTCCATCATCGGAACGTCGAGCCTCTGGCCCGCCGCGCGCGCCTCGTCGGCCATGTTCAGGCAGAGGACCGGGTTCGCGCCGGAGAGGAGGACCTGCGCGAGGAGGACGAGGTTCCGCTGGAGCTGCATCGAGTCGGCGACGACGACGACGACGTCGGGTCCGCTCGCGAGCTCCTCCTCGGCGACGCGCTCCTCGGGGGAGAACGCGCTCAGGCTGTACGTCCCGGGGAGGTCGACGACGTCCGCCGGCGCCCCCTCGATCTCGAACGTCCCGGTCCGCTTCTCGACGGTCACGCCCGGATAGTTCGCGACGTGCTGCCGGGCGCCGGTGAGGGCGTTGAAGAGGGACGTCTTCCCGCAGTTCGGGTTCCCGGCGAGGGCGAGCCTGAGGCGCCGGGGCTTCGTCGCGGATTCCCGTGTGGTTGTATCCGCTAGCGACGTTAGATGCATCTAATACTCCGTCGAAAAAAGGGGAGGCGCCTCAGGAGGGCCGACGGACGAGGATGCTCGACGCCTCGGCGCGCCGGAGGGCGAGCCGCGCGCCCTGGCAGCGGATCCAGAGCGGATGTCCGCCCGGGCCCGAACGTTCCACGTCGATGGCGGTCTCGGGGAGGATCCCCATGTCGAGGAGGCGCTGGCGAAGGGCCCCCGTCGCGGTGATCTGCGTGACGACGGCGCTCTGGCCGGGCTTCAGGCTGGCGATGCTCATCGAGCTCTCCTGGGGGTTGAGGCTGCAACGGGCACACTCGGGAGAGGAGGCGCCGCAGGGGTGTTCGTCGCCGGGCCGGGCTCCGGACGGGCATTGGCCGAAGGCCGACACGACCGAGGGGCAGGTCCCGAGGAACTCGAAGAAGCGGACCATCCGGTCCATCGCCTCGTCGGTGAGGACGTGCTCCATGGCGCACGCCTGCTCGCTCGCCGCGTGGGCCGACATCCCGAGCACTTCTTCGAAGAAGCGAGTCAGGAGCCGGTGACGCGTCAGGACGCGGCGGGCGGCCTTCTCTCCCTTCTCCGTCAGGCCGATGTACTCGCGGCGGACGTAGTTCACCAGCTCGGCTTCGGCGAGCTTGCGGAGCGCGATGGAGACGGTTGCGGCCTTGACGTCCCGGGCCTTCGCGATGTCCCTCACCCGGGCGAAGCCGTGCTCCTGGACGAGGAGGTAGATCGTCTCCAGGTAGTCCTCGAGGGGCTCGCTCATCAGGGAGGGAGAGTCGTTTGGGGCGAGCATCATCGTTAGAGAAGACTAACAGACAGCCGGCCCTTGTCAACACTCGTTCGGCCCGTCCGTTCCCTTCCCGTTCGAGGGAGCGCTCCCGGCCCCCGCCAGGCGAGGCCGTCGCCGGAAAGCGTAGTACGAACCAGAAAATCGTAATAATCTGGTGCCATGGAGCTGGAACGGATCAGCCTCGCCATCGAACCGGACCTCCTTCGGAAGTTCGACCGGGTCCTCGCCGAGAGCGGCGTCGCGAACCGGTCGGAGGCCGTACGGGACCTCATCCGCAAGCGGCTCGTCGAGGAGGAGGAGGACCCGAGGGCCGAATCGGCCGCGAGCCTCACTCTCGTTTACGACCACGACACGCGGGAGCTGTCGGACCGGCTCGTCGAGATCGGGCACGAGCACCACGCGAGCATCCTGTCGACCCTGCACGTCCACCTCGACCACGACCTCTGCCTCGAGGTGATGGCCCTTCGCGGGAGGCGCCGGGACCTGCGCCGTCTCGCGGGCCAGGTCCTGGGGCTGAAGGGCGTCCTCCACGGGGGCCTCGTCCTCAGCTCGCTCGACATCCTGACGGAAGTATCACGGTGACTCGGATGCCGGCGCTCCTCGGCACTCTCCTCCTGGTTCTCTCGGCCGGTCCCGCGCGGGCCGGGGAGGTCGTCTCGCCCGAAGCGTCGGGATCTACGGCGGCCGGGGAAGCGGCGGAGTCGCCGGCGCCTCCCGTGGCCGCGAAGGTGACGGTCACGGCTCACCCCATACTCGAGGAGACCCGACTCGACCCGCTCGCGGGAGCAGTGACGACCGTGGGCGCGCAACAGATCGAGGATCTGAACGCCGGCGACCCCGCTGCGGCCCTCCGGCGCGTGCCGGGTCTCGTCGTCTCCCGCTACAACGTCGTCGGGAGCTACGGCGGCGGAGACGGCGGGGCCGTCTTCGCGCGCGGGCAGGGAACGGGGCGGCCGGGTTCCGAGATCGCCTTTTCCGTCGACGGCGTCCCGAAGTTCGTCGGGGTCTGGACCCACCCGCTCCTCGACAACGTCTCCGTCGACCTGGCCCGGGAGATCGACGTCTACAAGGGGGCCCAGCCGGTCCTCTTCGGGAACATGGCCTTTGCGACGATCGACTTCGTCACGAAGCGGCGCGCGGAGGAAGGTTTCGGGGGGCGAGTGAGCGGGGCTTACGGGAGCTTCTCGACGTCCGGCCTGGCGGCGGAGGCGAACGGCCGAACCGGGGCGTTCGATTTTCTCGTCTCCGCGAGCCAGAGGCAGAGCGACGGGCACCGGGAGGACTCGGACGGTCGGACGCGGGCCCTCTTCGCCCGTGCCGGTTACGACCTCGGCGGCGGGTGGGCGCTCGGGCTGACGGGCGATTTCACGTCGGGTCGGGCGAGCGATCCGGGCGTCGAAGGGGCCTCAAAGCCTCCTGTGACGCCCCGGTTCGACACGGACGACGCGATGGGCGTCCTGACGCTGACGCGGGAGCACGGCGGGAAGACGGGCTTCGTGAAGCTCTACCTGGACGACGGCGGCATCGACTGGCTCCAGTGGGACGGCACGAAGATGGAGTCGTTCCGGACGCTCACCGACTGGACGAACTTCGGGCTGAAGGCGCGCGACGCGTTCCGGGTCCTCGGCCGCGGCGAGCTGACGGTCGGGCTCGACATCGACAGCTACGGCGGGACCTCGCACGAGGCGCGGCCGGCAGGCGACGGTCCGATCTCGGATTTCCAGTTCCGGAACGTCGCGCCCTACGCCGCCGTCTCGTACACGTTCGGCGAGGCGGTGAAGGTGACCCCCTCGGCGGGGGTCCGCTACAACGACAGCGAGGACTTCGGCGGCGTCTGGGGCGCGTCGGCGGGCGTCAACGTCGCGGCATCGTTCGGACAGGCGCACGCGCGGTACGCCCGCGCCTTCAACCTCCCCGGCGTCTGGGCGGCGGCCTTCTACCAGGGCTACGGGCGGGGCGACCAGTGGAAGAGCCTCGAGCCGGAGCTGATGGACCACTACGAGGTCGGCGTCGCGCCCAGGCTCGGGGCGAACGCGACGCTCGACGTGACCTTCTTCTACGACGACGTCAAGGACGCCCTCCGCTTCGTCCCGCCGCCGCCGCCGCCGCCGAAGTGGGCGAACACCGGCGCCTACGAGGCGCGCGGCGCCGAGGTATCGCTGTCGCTCCAGCCGATTCCCGAACTCGGCCTCTACGCCGGCGCGGCCTACACCGAAACGACTCCGGACGCGATCCCCTTCACGCCGAAGTGGACCTTCTCGGGCGGCGCGGTGGCGACCTTCTCGTTCTTCCGCGTCACGGTCGACGCGCAGTGGGTGGACGACCGCGTCGCCGGAAACCTCCGCTTCCCGGGGGCCCTGACGACCGTCGACGCCTACATCCTCCTGAACGGGAAGGTCACTGCGAAGCTCGACTCCCTCGCGCCCGGCCTCGAGGTCTTTCTGGCCGGCGAGAACCTGACCGACTCCGAATACGCCTACCGGCCCGGCTACCCGATGCCCGGAGCATCGGTGAGCGGCGGCGCGAGCCTGAGGTTCTAGCGTGGAGGACGGAGCGACCGGAGCCGGCGACGCGCTCGACCTCCGGGCCATCAGCCGCGCGGCGCTGGTCACGGCGCTGGCCGTGGCGCTGCCGCCGGTCTTTCACGCGGTCAGGCTCGGATCGGTCTTCCTGCCGATGTACCTGCCGATCCTGGCGGGGGCCTTCTTTCTCCCCCCGCGCTGGGCGGCGATCGCCGGCGCGGCGGCCCCGCTCATTTCGGCCACGCTCACGGGGATGCCCCCGTTCTACCCGCCCGTCGCGATCTGGATGACGGGCGAGCTGGCCGCGGCCGGGGCGGTCGTCGCGCTCGTCGACTCTCGTCTCCGCGCGAACCCTCTCGCGAGCGTCGCCGCCGGCCTCGTCGCCGCGCGCGTCGTCCAGGCGGCCCTCGTCTTCGCGAGCGCGACGGTCATGAACCTGCCGCCGAAGGTCCTCACGCTGGCGACGTTCGTCGCCTCGTGGCCCGGTATGATCCTCGCCCTCGTCGCCGTGCCGGCGGCGGTGACTCTGCTACGTAGGGGACCCTCCTGATGCCGGACTCCGAGACGGCCGCCTGCCCGAAGCGGCAGGCCTTCGACGCCCTCGCCCCCCGCTGGGACTCGCTCAAGCCCGACGAGGCCGTCGCCGCAGGGGTCGAGAGGGGCCTCGCCCTCCTCGGCAGCCTCTCCGGCGCCGACGTCGTCGATCTCGGATGCGGAACGGGGCGCCTCGAAAGCGTCCTCCTCCCGCGGCTCGGCGAGGGGACGATCGTCGCCGTCGACTTCTCGCCCGCGATGATCGAGCAGGCCTCGAGGCGCTGCGACGACTCCCGCCTCACCTGGCTCTGCCGCGACGTCCTGGCGACGGGCCTCCCTTCCGGATCGGCCGACGTCGTTCTCTGTTTCGACGCCTTCCCTCACTTCCCCGATCGCGCGGCCGTCGTCGGCGAGGTCGCACGGTGGCTGCGCCCGGGAGGAGTCTTCCTCCTCTGGCACGACGTCGGCCGGGAGCAGCTCGCGCGGGTCCATCGGCGGGCCGGGCCGGCGGTCGAGAACGACCTCCTGCCGCCGGTCGGAGATCTCGCGGCTCTCGCCACCGCGGCCGGCCTCGAGGTCGGCATCGCGGGGGAGGACGAGGGCTCCTACACGTTCCTCGCGCGGCGACCCGGCTGAGGTCGGCGTGGCGCGCCCCGACCCGCGCACGGCCCTCCTCTTCGGCGTGACCGCCTCGGGCTCCGCCCTCGCGGGGCCGGTCCCGGCCGCGGGCGTGATCCTCCTGAGCGTCGCCCTCGCCGCCCTGGGTCGGCTCGACGGACGGCGCTTCCTTCCGCTCGCCGGCTCGTTCGCGTTCTTCGCCCTCCTCGCTCCGTTCGCGCCGGGAGCGGTCGCGAGAAGCGTCCTGCAGGGACTCGCCGTTTCCATGGCCGTCGTCGTCTCGGTCTCCACCGCGCGGTGGGATCGCCTCGTCGCCGTGCTCCAGGCCCTCGGGGCGGGGCGCGCCGCGGTCGCCTTCCTCGCGATCGCCCTGTCCCACCTCGAGGCGGCCGGCCGCGACGCCCGGAAGGCGTTCGACGCCCTTCTCCTTCGCGGCGGGTTCCGGGGCGTGCGCGGGCTCGGACGCAGCTCCTCCCTTCTTCTCGCGCGGGAGCTTCGAAGGGCCTTCGAGCGTGCCGACCGGACGGCGGACGCCCTGGCCCTGCGGGGCTTCGAAGGCCGGCTGCCGCCGGCGCCGGGTTACCGGCCCGGACCCGGGGACCTCGCCGCCGGTACCGCCAGCGCCGTCGCGCTCCTCCTGGCGGTCGGGAGCTTCCTGCCATGGAGCCGCTGAGCCTCGTCCTCGAGGGCGTGAGCCATCGTTACCCGGGCGCCTCGACCGACTCTCCCACGACCGTCTCCACGTTCCTCGCGGCGGGCGGGAAGGGCCTTCTCGAAGGGCCGGTGGGCGCGGGAAAGACGACGCTCCTGCTGCGGATCGCCGGGCTCAGGGCGGGGCCGGGACGCGTTCTCGTCGACGGGCGCGAGGTCTCCGGGTCGGCCGTGCGCGCGATTCGCCGTGGCCTCGGCTTCCTCTGGCAGAACCCCGACGACGGGCTCTTCCTTCCGGGCGTTCTCGAGGACGTCGCCCTCGGACCGCTGAACGACGGCATGACGCCGGACGACGCCGCGGAGCTCTCCCGGCTCCGCCTCGACGAGGTCGGCGCCGCCCACCTCGCCCGTCGCGAGGTCGCGACGCTCTCCCGCGGCGAGCGCCAGCTCGTCGCGCTCGCGGGCGTCCTCGCGCGCGACCCGGGGCTGCTCCTCCTCGACGAGCCTCTCTCCGCCCTCGATGCTCCCTCCCGGGAGCGGGTCCTCGCCCTCCTGGCCGGTCACCCGGCGACGGTCCTCCTCGCGACGCACGACGGGGGCGACCGGGCGCGGAGCGCGGGGTTCCACGAAGCCGTCCGGCTGGACGCCTCGGGCCGCCAGGCTCCCGGAGACCTGCGATAGCGGCGCCCCGCCGGCGGCGGGGCCGACCCCCGACTCGGCGGAGGGGACGTGGATCAGCCGGAATGCCGGCAGGCGTGGACCTCGACGCTCACGTGCGTGAGGCCGAGATCGTGCGGGAGGAGGGCCCGGTAGGAGTCGGGCGTCCGCGGTTCCTCGCTGAGGACCGAGACGATCGCCGCCCAGCCTTCGGGAGCGACACGCCAGACGTGGAGGTCCGTCACGCGGTCGGCGGGCCTGGCTTCGATCGCGGCCCGGATCCTCGCGAGGAGCGCCTCCGGGGCCTGCCGGTCGAGGAGGACGTGCCCGCTTTCTCGTAAGAGCCCGACGGACCACCGGGTCACGACGACGGCGCCGACGAGGCCCATGAGGGGGTCGAGGAATCCCCACCCGAGCAGGGCTCCCCCGAGGAGCGCGACGATCGCGAGGAGCGACGTCAGGGCGTCCGCGAGGACGTGGAGGTACGCCGACCGGAGGTTGTGGTCGTGCCCGTGCTCCTCCTCGTGCGTCAGGAGGAGGGCGCTGGCGGCGTTCACGAGGAGGCCGAGGACGGCGACCGCGATCGCGTGTCCGAACTCCACGTGCACGGGGCGCAGGAGGCGCGCGCTGCTCTCCCAGGCCATCAGGAGGGCGAACCCCGCGAGGAGGACGGCTCCGGCGAAACCGGCGAGGGCGTTCATCTTCCCGGCGCCGAAGCTGTAGCGCGCGTCGGCCGCGTGCCGCCGCACCCAGGCGTAGGCCGCGGCCGAGATGCCGAGCGCCACGGTGTGCGAGGCCATGTGGAGCCCGTCGGCGAGGAGCGCCATCGACCCGAAGGCGACCCCCGCGGCGATCTCGACGACCATCGTCACGGCGGTCAGGCCGATGACGATCCGTGTCCGCGTCTCCCCGGGCCGCTTGCGGTCCTGTCCGAAGACGTGCTCGTGCCGCCGAGCGTCGGCGCACGCCTCGTGACGGGCCTTCTCGCCCTCGCCCTCCGGGCTCCCCGTCACCTCGGCCGCAGCTTCACGAGGACCGGGTCGTGGTCACTCGTCCTCTTCTCGTCGGAGCAGTCGGAGTTGAAGTGGAGGATCTCGACGGCCGCGTCCCTCGCGAGCGCCGGGGAGACGACGACGTGGTCGAGGACCTGGGAGGTCCCCTCGTAGTTGAAGGTGTAGCGGCTCGCGGCGGGGACCCGCATCACCAGGTCCTCGAGCGGCGGGGCGGTGAAGAGCCGGATCGGCTCCGAGAACTCGAAGTCGTTCAGGTCCCCGAGGACGACGACACGCGCCTTCGGGTCGGCCATGAGGAGGCGCTCGACGAAGCTCCGGATCTCGCGAGCCTGCGCGAGGCGCCGGGACGCCGTCGGCGTCCGCGGCGGCTGGTTCGGACCGAACGCGCGATCGTCGTCCGACTTCGAGGACCAGTGGTTCGCGAGGACGAAGACTCGCTTCCCGCCGAAGAGGAGCTCGACGGCGAGCGAACGGCGGACGCCCTCTCCCTGGGTAAGGGTGAAGGCCGTCGAGGCGGGAGCGACGCGCCCCGGGCTGAGCGTGAGGTGGAGCTCCTTCCCGAGACCCTCCGGCTGGGTCGCGTCGAGCGGCCCGGCCTCGCCCCGCTTCACGAGCGTCACGCGGGAAGGGTTCAGGAGGAGGACGACGCGGATGTTCCCGCCCGGCTGCCCCCCTTCCTTCCCCTCGACCGGGTCGATCCAGGCGGCCTCGTAGCGCGGGCCTCCGGCGGCCGTGATCCCGGCGAGGAGGGCGTCGAGCGTCTTGCGCGACGTGACGACGCCGTCTCCCTTGCCTGCGGGCCCGCTGTCGTCCTGGACCTCCTCGAGGGCGACGACGTCGGGCGCGCCCAGGCGGGCGACGATCCGCTCCCCGAGACGCGCGAAGCGCTCGGCGGGTCCCGCGACGGAGAGGTTCTCGACGTTCATCGAGGCGACCGTGAGGTGCCGACCGTCTCCCCGCAGGGAGGCCTTCCCGTCGCAGCCGCGGCCTTCCGATTCGACGGCGAGCGGCGCGAGGGGCCAGACCCGGTAGTTCCCGTAGGAGTAGTCGACGATGCCCGTGAACGGCCCCTTCACGCGGGCCCCGACGTCGACGACGGGCATCGAGCCGGCCAGCCGCTTGCCGACGAGGACGCGGTCGAGCGATGGGCCGGACTCGGTCAGGAGGACGCCCCCGGCGAGCGTTCGTGGAACCGCCGGGGCGCCGTCGGGCCTCACGACGAAGTCGCCGCGGCTCGAGGAGGGGCCGACGGCCGTGCCGCCGGGGACCTCCACCCGCATTCCCTCGAGGCTCTCCCAGAAGTCCATCGCGTCGGAGGCGGGCTCGAAACGCGTGAGGCCGTCGTCGTCGATGACGGAGGGAACGGGACGCTCCGTGAAGAGCTTCGCGGGCGGCGGCAGGGGAGGCTCGCCTTCGACGGGGTTGATCGTCCCCGCCTTCAGGCGCGTGACGGAGAGACCTTTCGGCTGGGCGAACTCCTCGACTCGACCCGAGACGGAGACGGCGTTTCCGGCCGACAGCGTTGCCGCCCCTGGATAGAGGACGAAGATTCCCTCGGATGTGTCGGGGTCGCCGTCCGGACGCGAGGACTCGAGCCAGACGCCGGTGTTCCGCGGGTCGCGGTCGATCGCCGTGACGACGCCCGAAAGGCCCACGACCCAGGCGCCTTCCAGGGGCGAGCGGTGCCCGGCACCCTGGACCCGGGCGACGGTCATCGGGTTGCGGTCGAGGGCGAAGACGAGGAATGTCGTGGCTTCCTGGGAAGGGTTGAAGTTGTCGTCGCTGACGAAGACGAGCGTGATCCGCCCGTCGGGGAGGGGCGGTCCGAAGGTCATCCCCTCGAAGTTCTCGAGGGGGACGCCGACGTCGGCGAGGTCGACGAGGAGGGTCTTGCGGACCGGAACGAAATCGGCTCCCTTCAGAGAGTCGAGACCGGAAACGTCGGTCGCTCCCTGGAGCGAGACCTCGAAGAGCCGTGCCGCGTTCCCGACGCCGTCGATGAACTGGCGCTCCAGGACGAGGATTCGGTCGGAGTCGATGGGGAGGAGGTCGGTGAGACCGTTCACCCGGAACGCCTCGGCCCGTGTCGGCGCCGGCGAGACCCCTTCGACCATGTAGACGAACTCGGCAGGGCGGCCGCCCGTCCCGAGGTCGAAGCGGAGGATGCGGGACGGGCTCGGGACGCCGGCGTCCGCGACCGGACCGTCCTGCGCGAGGGCGTTCTCGACGCCCGCGAAGAGGGCTCGACCGTCGCGGGTCGTCGCGAGGCCCTCGAACCCGAGGTTGTCCCTCACGCCGTGGTCGCCCACGGAGCGATACGCGGAAGGAAGGGGGATCTCGCGGCGCAGCCGGCCGTCCTGACCGTGTTCTCCGATGACCGCCTGGACTCCCTTCCCGACGATCGCCTCCGTCGAGACGAGGAAGCCACCCGGGACGAGGGCGATGCCTTCCGTGTCGACCATCGACGGTGTGTACCGCAGGCCGTTCGCGTCCGCCAGGGTGACCATTCCGTCGACGGTCACCTTCGGGGCCGCGGGCGGAGAAGCGGGGCCGCCGGGCGGAATCTCGATGCGGAGACGATAGGCGCGGGAGGGTCCGTACTGGCCGCGGTCGTCCGAGATCGCCCAGAACGCACCGGTCTTCTCGTCCCACGTGATGCCCGAGAGGCCGCCGACGCGCGTCCCTTCGAACTCCAGACCCCGGGGAATCACGGTGCGCCCGACGAGCGAGAGCGCGGCGAGAGGTCCGGGAGCCGGCGCGGGGCCGGAGGCGGGAAAGACGAGCAGGGCCGGAAGGAATGCCAGGGTCGCAGATCTCACGAAGGGGTCTCCTCCCTCGAAAGGGCGCAGCATAGGCCCTTCGATGGCCCGTCGCAAAGACGGGAACGGGCCGGTGCCGGCGGGACGAGCGCGGGCGTGGAGCCGCCGGACTCGGAGAGCGCGGCTCGCGGACAGGGCCGGACGATCCCAGGATCACCGGTCGGAATCGAATCGATGAAGTGAACCGCCGCGCTCCTCGCCTCCGCGGAGAGCCTTCACGCCCGGTTCGAGAGGATGGTCCGGATCGTGAGGCCCGCCCTGAAGGAGCTCGACGCGTTCCACGCGACGCTCGACGTCCTCAACCACCGCCAGCTCGACCCGTTCGCGCTCGACGCCGTCTCGCAGTCGGTGCGGACCCTGGGGGAGAAGATGGGGCCGCTCTCGGCCGCCGTTCTTCCCGAGCGGCTGAATTCGAGGAAAGCAGCGTTCGACGCGTCACGCGCCCAGCTCGCGGCGGCCGTAGACGGCGCCGTCGCCTCGCTCGCCGGGAAGGACGAGAAGGCGATCCGGGCCGCCGTCGGGGTCGTCCACACGAAGTACCAGGCCGTCGAGAAGGTCTTCGACTGAGGGCGAAGACCCCCGGCCGGCCGGATCAGCCCCCGGTGCCACCGATGAGCTTCGAGACCTCCCCCGGTTCCGGGAAGCGCCCCGTGTCCCTCTTGGAGTAGACGAGCTTCCCGTCGACGACGACGTCGAAGACGCCTCCCGAGCCCTTCGTCAGCTTCGCGCCGACCCCGAACGCAGCCTTCAGCTCGGCCGCCAGACCGGCGGCCCGCGGCTCGTAGTTTCAAACCGTGCAGTAGGTGATCTCGACGTTCATCGTGGCCTCCGTCAGCGGGTGGATTCCAGACGTTGCGGGGCCAGCGAGAGCGCGAAGGCGAGGAACGCCAGCCCGATACAGAGAGTCGGCACGAGGAAGAAGTACTTCAGGCTGAAGCCGAGCAGGATTCCGTAGCTCCCGGCGAGGGCGACCGCCGTGAACCGGAAGAGGACGGGGGCCACGCTCCGGTGCTTCGCGATGGCGAGGGCGAGGACGCCCGTCAGCGCGAGGAAGAGGGAGAACGCCAGGCTGAAACCGTCGAAGAACTGCATCATCGTCCGGTGAGGAGCGCCGGGGAGATCGAAGCCGTAGCCGGTCATCAGCTCCGTCAGCGTCGCCTCGGTCTCGTTCTGCGGAGCCCGGGGGCCCGCCACGTGCCCGGCGAGGTGCGCGAGGGCCGTCACGATGGAGGTCCAGGCGCCGACCCGGAAAGCAAAGAGGGTGGGGTTCGACATGGCTCCTCCGGATCCCGGAAGTCGCGTTCGGGACGCGGGGGATGATATCCGCCGTGCGGGGGGCGCGACGGCAGGCGCGGGCCCGGTCGGGCGTCCGCGTTAAGGAAACGGGAGGAGGACCGTTTCATGGGTGACGACCCGAGAGAGGAGGCACCCGTGAGCGCGGTGCAGACGGCCCCGAGACCCGGCCCCACGAACCCCGTCGAGGAGCTCTACCGCGAGCACGGATCCCTCGTCTTCCGGACGGCTTTCCGCGTCACCGGGAATCCCGCCGATGCCGAAGACGTCCTTCAGACCGTCTTCGTCCGCCTTGCGGGCCGGTCGGAGCTCGAGCGGCTCGGCGCCGAGCCGCGGGCCTACCTCCACCGGGCG
>CAZNSS010000022.1:0-16092 GCA_964575465.1 uncultured Holophagales bacterium
CGAGGACGGAGAGGATCGCAGCGAGGAGGAAGGCATCGGTGCCGGGCCGCACCTGGAGGTGCAGGTCCGCCATCGCCGCCGACTCCGTCCGCTTCGGGTCGATCACCACGAGCGTCCTCGCCGGGTCCGCCGCCAGCTTCTTCAGCGTCTCCCGCGCGTTCCGGATGCCGTGCGCCTGCCAGGGGTTCGTGCCGATCAGCAGGACGAGGTCGGCTTCCTCGACGGCCTCCGTCACGTGGCAGGTCTGGCGGCCGAAGAGCCGGCCGTTCACCCAGAAGTCGCCCGTCTTCTCCTGCGCCAGCGCCGAGTAGTGGTAGCGCGTCCGCATCGCGGCGACGAGGCCGCGACCGTAGACGCCGCCGAGATGGTTCCCCTGTCCTCCACCGCCGTAATAGGCGAGGGCTCGTCCGCCGTGCGCGTCGCGGATCGCCCGGATCCGGCCTGCGATCTCCGCGATCGCGACCTCCCAGGAGACCTCCTCGAAGGAGTCCGCCCGCCGCCGGAGCGGATTCGAGAGCCTGTCGGCGTGGTTCTGGTAGTGATCGAGCCGGGTCGCCTTCTGGCAGAGGTAGCCCTGCGAGAGAGGGTGGTCCTTGTCGCCCCGGATCCGGGTCAGGTGGCCGTCTTCCACGACGACCTCGATCCCGCAGTTCCGCGAGCAGAGGATGCAGGCCGTCGGCTGCCAGGTCTCGGTCGTTGCGTTCGAGCCGTTCATCCGTCACCCCTCGTTCGTTTCTTCGGCTCCCGGTGATTCGGCTTCGGAGCGGCGGCGGCCTCGGGCACGGCGAACCGGCGCGCGGCAGACAGGATCCGGTCGGAGAGCTCGCGGTCCTTCACGGCGCGGGAGAGCGCGAGAGCTCCCGACAGGAGCGCGACCGTCGCGAGGACGCGGTCCTCCGGCCCGATTCCCGGCGCGGCGGGCGTGCGGAGCGCGATCTCCGTGACGAGCCCCTCGAGGTACTCCTCGAGCGCCTTCCGCGGCAGCTCCCCCTCGCGCGCGACCTCCCCCGCGAGGGCCGGGAGCGGGCAGCCCGTTCCGGGCTCGTCCCGGTGGGATCGGCTCAGGTAGCGGCCGACGACCGCCCGCAGCCACTCGACTCCTTCCAGCCCCTCGAGGCCCGAGAAGAGCCTCTGGCGGCCCGACGCGAGCGAGAGGCGGAGCGTTTCCGAAAGGAGCGCGCTCTTGGACTCGAAGTGGGAATAGAAACCGCCGGCCGTCAGTCCCGCGGCTCCCATCACGTCGTCGACGCCGGACGCGCGGTAACCCCTCTCGCGGAAGCGGCGCGCCGCGACGTCGAGGATCGCGGCGCGGGTCCTCTCCCTATGGCCCGTTGCGTAGCGCACGCTGAGATCGTATTACGTTCGTAATCCAAGACCCTCGCCTCACGTGTCGGCGTGGGTCGGGATCCGCGCGCGGGCCGAATAGAATCTCGTCGCGGGATCCGAGTTGGCCGAGACGGGCGCTCCTTCGCGGACGAGGCGGCAGAGAATCGTGGCGATCGCCTTCTGGGTCGTCTTCGGCCTGAGCGCCCTCCTGCTGATCGCGTGCGCCGTCGACCGTTCCGGCGACCCGGCCACCCGGGGGCTTGGCGGCGCCTTTGCCCTCATCGGCCTCCCCTTCGCCGGCCTCGGCCTCCTGCTCTTCCTCCTGACCCGTGGAGCGGCACCGCGGCTCCTCGCGATGGTTCTCGCGGGCGTCCCGCTGCTGCTTCTCGCGGCGCTGTTCGGATTCGCCCGCTTCGGATACCTGATCGAGCGGCACCGCGAGTCGCCCGGCGAGCTCCTCGCCAGCGGGATGAGTCAGCAGCTGGGAGAGGCGATCGAGCGCGGCGATCTCTCGGGGATCCGGCAGCTGGTCGCGGCCGGGGCCGACCTGAACGCGGCCGGACCGAGCGGACACACCCCGCTCACTTTCGCGTTCAAGAAGGAGAAGTACGAAGGAGCACGGCTCCTCCTCGAGCTCGGCGCCGACCCGACCCGTTCCTCGAAGGACTGGATTCCTCCCCTGGCGGAGATGTCGACGTCCGACAAGTACTCCGACCTGCTCGAGACGGCCCTGAAGCACGGGGCGGACCCGAACTTCGCCCACGACGGCCTCCCCATCCTCCAGAACGCGATCGGGTCGAGAGCCGAGAGAAACTTCCAGCTGATCCTGGCGGCCGGAGCGCGGCTCGACATCCGGAACGTCGAGAGGGACATCCCGGCCCCCCTCGGCTTCGCCGTGCAGAGGCGGCTCTGGACCATGGCCCGGATCCTGGTCGAGCACGGCGCTCCCCTCGTCGATCCTCCAGGCGACGGCAGCCTCGCCCGGATCCTCCGCGACGCAGAGCCGCCCCTCGATGGCGAGTTCGGCAGCGAGGAGTACGCCCTCTTCGCGAAGGCCCTCGCCGAGAAGGGGATCGCGCCGCCGAAGATCCTCCCGTCGAAGCCCTAGCCCTGGGGCCTTCGTCCGCTCTCCGCGAGAGACGCCCCGAACCCGGTTCCGGGGTGCAGGCCCTTACCGGTGGTGACCGCCGCCGCGCGAGCCGCCGCCCGAACCGTGGCCGCCACCCGCTCCGCGCTCTCCTCCACCACCGCCGGACCTCTGTGAGCTCCCGCCTCCGAAGCTCCGCCCGGCACCGCTCGACGAGGGGTTTCGCGGCGCTGACTGGAATCCCCGCGTCGGGGCCGAGGACGAGAACGAACGCGACGGGGCCGAGTAGTCCTGCGACGGGGCGGAACCACGCGGCGAGGACGCCGCATACCTCTCCGCCGACCCCTGCCGGTGCGTCGCACCCTCCGAGCGGCGCCCCTGGTCTCCCGACGCACTCCACCCTCGATCTGCCCCACCGCCGCGGACACCCCACGCCTCCGTCCGGGTCCCGCCACGCCAGGCCTGGTCCGTCCCGCCGCCGCGAGAGCCCGGGGTGACCGCAAGGGTCCCTGCACGCCACCCCTGATCCATCCCGGCCCCGCGAGAACCCAGAGGCTCCGATCGGGTCCCGCCTCGCCACCCCTGGTCCATCCCGCTACCGCGGGAACCCGGATTCAACGCCCGGTTCCCGGAAGGAGAAGAGGTCAGGCCGCGCGACCGGTCCCAGGACCCCTGGCTCCCCATCGTGCCCCGCGAAGCCTGCGAGCCACCGCGATACGAACCGGCGGCGCGACCGTTCGAGTATGGGACTCCCATCCGGTGGCCGGCGTCGTGCTGCCACGTTTCCCGACCGGCGTGGCCTCCCGCCGGGTACCCGCCGCGGTTCCCGCCGTAGTACCCGCCGTGTCTCCCGCCGTAGTGCCCGCCGTAGTAGCCGCCGTGGTGGCCGTAGTCGTAGCCGCAGTGCCGGAAGAACGCGTTGTCGACGTACACGGACCCGCCGTACCAGTTCGTGCCCCAGCCCCACCCCCAGCCCCAGGACCAGCCGCCGAACCAGAGGCCGACGTCGATCGCCGGTCCGTACCCGTAGCCGTAGCCGTACGAGAGCGACGGATAGGCACCCCACGCCGGGGATCCCCAGACGTAGACGGGGTCGTATCGCGGCACGTAGATCACCTGCGGATCGGCCGGGACGATCTCGATGACGGTCTGCCCGTCCTGAGCCACCGAAGAGACCCTCTGCTGGGCGCCCGAGGAGAGCGTGCCCCTGGCCTCGGCCCGGGCGCGCAACTGCTGCACGGCGGCCATGACGTCCGATTCCTGCGCGAGGAAAGCGTTGCCCAGGGCCGTGGTCCACTGGATGTCCTCGTTCAGCGTCGCCAGGGCATCCGGGAAGGCGATCAGGCCCTGGACGCTGGCGTCCCACGGCTGCAGGCGGGCGGCGTCCATCAGCTGCCTGCCCGCCAGCTGCTCGTTCCTCCTGAGCCACTGCTGAGCCTGCACGACCTCCAGGGGGTAGGTGCTCGCGACGAGGACCTGGCTCAGGAGCGCGTCGGGATAGAGGGCGATCGGTGCCACGAGATCACCCAGCTGGGCCGAGGTCAGAACCGGGGCCTGGCTCAGCGCCCGGTTCCCGACCTCAGCTGGAGATACCTGCTCCTGGGCCATCGAGAGGGAAGAAACTGCCAGGATCGCCGCCGCGAGGATGAGCTGCCGCGAGTTTCGATCTTCCATACGACCTCCGGGCCTGCCTGAACCTGTCGATGAACGGCGGTGGCGTCGAGTACCCGTCAGGGCATCTCGCGCCAAGTGGACCCGACCCGGACCGTCGCAAGACCGGCGCCAGCCTCGATGTCCCTTGGAGGACACGGACGCCGTCTCGCTGCGGCGGACCGCCTCCCGGGCGGGCAGCCTTCGCGCGAGGAGGCCCGAAAGGGCCACGCTCCCCGCCGGGCCGGCGCTGAAGACGCAAGTCGTTTGGAATCAGATGGTCAGATCGCCTCCCCGCGATACGATCTCCCCTGGGAGAGAGCCGGTCCGGAGCAACGACCCGGCGTGCCCACCCACCGGATGCCGGCCCTGCCGTGAGGACGAGATGAAGACAGCAGTCGGGATCAGCCTCGGCTCGGGCGAGCACAACTTCGAGCTCGAAACGAGTTTCCTGGGGCAGCGCCTCAAGGTCTGGCGCCTCGGGACGGACGCCAGCGCGACCAAGACGGTCAAGCTGCTGAAGGCCTGGGAGCGGCACGCCGACGCGATCGGCCTCGCCGTCGTGAGGGACAAGTACGCGCTCCCCTCGCGGCGAGACATCGACAGGGACGTGACGCAGCTGACGGGCGTCGTGACGCGCGTTCCCGTCACCACCGGAGCGCGCCTCGCCGACATCCTCCAGGAATGGGCCGTGCGCCACGTCCAGAACACGCTCGGCTCCTTCTTCACGAACGCCAGCGTCCTGTTCTTCTCGGGAATGTCGAACCTCAAGCTCGCGCAGACGATGTACGAGTACACGCAGAACGTCAGCTTCGCCGACCCGCTGCTCCAGCTCGGCATTCCCAAGCTCCTGACCTCCCTGGACGCGCTCCAGCTCTACAACGCCGGCGCCCACCACGTGCTCGACTGGACGCTTCCCGGGGTGATGTCGTCGGACCCTGTGAAGGAGTGGAACCGCTTCCTGCTGCGCAAGGCGATCCACGGGGCCACGGTCGTCGTGGCCCCCGTGCACGACCTCGAGGACTTCGGCCGGGACGACCTGGCCGGCAAGACCGTCGTCACGTCCACCGTCAGCGACGAGCGCCTCGCGAAGCTCAAGGACAAGGGTGTCGCGATGGTCGTCGACGGCTCGCCGTTCCTGTTCGACCACGTGATCGCGCCCAGTCTCCTCGACGCGATGATCATCGCGTCGACGGGCAAGAGACCCGGGGAGCTCCTCGAGGACGACTACCTGGAGATCCTCACCCGGCTGGAGGTGGAGCCGCGCATCCTCTATCCCAACGGCTTCAGGCGCGTCAACCGCTTCGCCTTCGTCATCCACCCGCTCTCGCAGGAGTACTTCAAGAAGGTCAGGCCGATCGAGCTCCTCTCCCACGTGTCGCCGCCGGTGTTCATGGACACGCTGGAGAAGGCGATGGCGTACATGCCGCCCTTCGTCTACTCGAAGGTGACCGGCATCAGGTCTCCCACCGGCGTGGAGGCCGAGGGCTGGCTCATCTCCGTGGGAGGAACGCCCAGGGAAATCATGAGCCACGACCCGGAGTTCACCTACCGCCGCCTGCTGGATGCCGCGAAGATCGCCAAGCAGCTCGGCGCACAGATCATGGGCCTCGGCGCCTTCACGAAGGTCGTGGGCGACGCGGGCGCCACCGTCGCGAGACGCGCGCCGCTGCCGATCACCACCGGCAACAGCTACAGCGCCTCCGGAGCGCTCTGGGCGGCGCGCGACGCGCTCCTGCGACTCCGGCTCGTCCCCCCGCCGAAGCCCGGAGGGAAGATGGCGATGAAGGCGATGGTCGTGGGGGCCACGGGGGCCATCGGCTCGGTGTGCACCCGACTCCTCGCGATGGCCGCGGAGGAGGTCTACATGGTCTCGCCCGAGACGGCCAAGCTGCTCTCGCTCAAGGAGTCGATCCTCCAGGAGACGCCCGACGCCCGGCTGTTCCTCTCGTCGCGCGCCGACAAGGACATCGCGGACATGGACATGGTCGTCACCGCGACCTCGGGCGCCGGCAAGAAGGTCCTCGACATCATGAAGGTCAAGCCCGGGTGCGTGATCACCGACGTGGCGCGTCCGCTCGACCTGCCGCCGAGCGACGTCGCCAGGCGACCGGACGTCCTCGTCATCGAGTCCGGCGAGATCCAGCTCCCGGGCGACGTGAAGATGAAGAACATCGGGTTGCCGGAGAACGTCGCCTACGCGTGCCTCGCCGAGACGATCGTCCTCGCGCTGGAGGGGAAGTTCGAGAGCTTCACGGTCGGCCGCGACATCGAGTGGGAGAAGGTCCGCGAGATCTACCGCCTCGGGCTGAAGCACGGGATGAAGCTCGCGGCGATCTCCGGCGTCAACGGCCCCTACTCCGACGCGGACATCGAACGCGTGCGCGAGCTGGCGCTCGCCGCACGTGCACGGGACGCGGCGGCACGGGAGCCGGCGGAGGCTGCAGGGCCGAAGGCCGCTCCGCGCACGAGGGCCGCGGCCGCGCGAGGCGTCCGGAAGGGGTCGAAGGCCGGATCCGGCGCGGGATCGCACCGGAAGGCTTCGAAGGCCTCGCCCGCCGCGAAACGGCCGGCGGCGAAGAAGGGCACCCGGGCGCCACGGGGCTGATCGCGGCGAGCCCCCGCGCCCTGGCGCGTTTGGCCCCCACATTGGCGCGTTCCGCTAATGACCATCCGACCCGGAAGCCCTACCTTGTGCGGCGTCGGGAGGATGCAAATGACCGAAACATCTCGAGCGAAGCTGGCGGAAGTCGCTGAACCCGAAACATCTACGTACGAGGCCCGGGCCTGGGCCGCCACGAGCGCGGCGTCGCCGCTCGCGCCGGCGACGATCCGGCGCCGGACCCCGGGGCCGCAGGACGTGCAGATCGACGTCCTCTACTGCGGGATCTGCCACTCGGACCTCCACCAGGTCCGGAACGAGTGGCAGAGGGTCATGCCGACCGTCTATCCCTGCGTCGCGGGCCACGAGATCGTCGGCCGGGTGACGAGGGTGGGCGTCGGCGTCAGGAGGTTCAAGGAGGGCGACCTGGCCGGCGTGGGCTGCATGGTCGACTCTTGCCGTGCCTGCTCCGGGTGCCGGGACGGGGAGGAGCAGTTCTGCGAGGGTCCGGCGACCTTCACGTACAACTCCCCCGACAAGCACCTCGGAGGCGTCACGTACGGCGGCTACTCCGAGAGCCTCGTCGTGGACGAGGCCTTCGCCCTTCGCGTGTCGGACCGCCTCGACCTGGCCGGTGTGGCGCCGCTTCTCTGCGCCGGCATCACCACGTACTCGCCCCTCAGGCGCCGGGACGTCCGGAAGGGCCAGAAGGTCGGCGTCGTCGGGCTCGGCGGGCTCGGCCACATGGGCGTGAAGCTCGCCAACGCCCTCGGCGCGCGGGTCGTCGTCTTCACGACGTCGGCCGGCAAGGCGGAGGACGCGGTCCGGCTCGGCGCGCACGACGTCGTCGTCTCCCGGAACGCCGCGGAGATGCAGAAGCACGTCGGCAGCTTCGACTTCATCCTCGACACCGTCTCGGCCACACACGACGTGAACGCCTTCATCAACCTGTTGAAGCGCGACGGGACCATGACCCTCGTGGGAGCGCCCGAGACTCCCCTGCCGGTCGAGGTCTTCGGCCTCTTGTTCGGGCGTAGGCAGCTCGCGGGCTCGATCATCGGGGGTATCCGGGAAACCCAGGAGATGCTCGACTTCTGCGCGGAGCACGGGATCACGGCCGACGTCGAGGTGATCCCGATCCAGAAGATCAACGAGGCCTACGCCCGGCTGACGAAGGGCGACGTCAAGTACCGCTTCGTCATCGACATGGCCTCCCTGAAGTAGGTGGCGCCGGAGGGAGAATCCGCTCGGAGCAGAGCCATGCTGAACCTCTTCCGCGTCTCCGCGACGCTCCCGCGCAAGCTCGAGGACCACGGCGTCCCCCCGGCGCTCGTGCTCCGCCAGGCGGGCCTGCCGCCGGGCCTCTTCGACCAGGAAAAGATCCAGGTGTCGACGGAAGAGCTCTTCGCCCTCTACCGCGGGATCGCGCGGGCGAGCGCCGATCCGGCCATCGGGCTGAAGCTCGGGACGGAAGACCGTTTCGAGCGGTACGACCCGCTCACGGTCGCCGCCGTCTCGTCGCGGTCGCTCCGTGACGGCTTGGAGCGCCTCGCCCGCTACAAGCAGCTCACCTGCCCCGAGGCGGTCGACGTGGAGGAGCGGGGGGACGAGGCCAGGGTCCAGTTCCGGTGGCTCCTCGCCGAGGAGACGGAGCCACCCGTTCTCACCGACATCTGCTTCGCCGCGGTCGTGCGGATCGCCCACCGGGGGACGGGCGCCGTCGTCCTCCCGAAGCGGCTGGAGCTTCGCGGGGCCGCACGCAGCCTCGAGATGTACGAGGCGCACTTCGCCTGCCCGCTGCGGTTCGACGCCCGCCGGAACACGATCGTCTTCCGGAAGGCGGACCTCGATCGACCCTTCCTCACGTACAACGCGGACCTCCTGGCGGCCGTCGCGCCGCAGCTCGAAGCCGAGCTGGCGCGGGCGCTCGGCTCGAGAGAGGTCGCCGAGCAGGTCAAGGGCGTCCTGAAGCGCCTCCTGGCCGGGCGGCGGCCGGGAATCGAGGACGTCGCGAAGGAGCTGCGCGTCAGCTCACGGACGCTGCAGCGGAGGCTGACCGAGGCGGGCGCGACGTTCCAGCGGCTGACGCAGGAGGCGCGCCGGGAGCTGGCCCGCCACTACCTGACGCACTCCTCGCTCGAGCTCAACCAGACCGCGTACCTCCTCGGCTACGAGGACGCCCACTCCTTCTTCCGGGCGTTCCAGGGCTGGGAGGGGACGTCGCCCGGCGCCTGGCGCGAGCGCCACGCCGCGTCGGCCCTACCGGAAGACGTCGCGAGCCTCCAATAGACCGACCACGGTCAGGTCACAGGAGACGAAATGCAGAAACGCGCTCTCGGCAACAGCGACCTCGAAGTCTCGGCCCTCGGCCTCGGCTGCATGGGGATGAGCTTCGGCTTCGGCCCGGCCGCGGACAGGCAGGAGGCCATCTCGGTGATCCGCACGGCCGTCGAACGCGGCGTCACCTTCTTCGACACCGCCGAGGTCTACGGCCCCTTCACGAACGAAGAGCTCGTCGGCGAGGCGCTCGCCCCCTTCCGGGGGAAGGTCGTCATCGCCACCAAGTTCGGATTCGACCTCGACCCGAAGACGGGAGCGCAGGCGGGGCTGAACAGCCGGCCGGAGCACGTCAAGGAGGTCGCCGAGGCGTCCCTCAGGCGGCTCCGGGTCGATGCGATCGATCTCCTCTACCAGCACCGGGTCGACCCGGACGTGCCGATCGAGGACGTCGCGGGCGCCGTCAGGGAGCTGATCCAGGAGGGGAAGGTCCGCCACTTCGGCCTCTCGGAGGCGGGCGTGAAGACGATCCGCCGCGCGCACGCGGTGCAGCCGGTCACGGCGCTCCAGAGCGAGTACTCGCTCTGGTGGAGGGAGCCCGAGGCGGAGATCCTGCCCACCCTCGAGGAGCTCGGGATCGGCTTCGTCCCGTTCAGCCCGCTCGGGAAGGGCTATCTCACGGGGAAGGTCGACGAGAAGACGACGTTCGACAAGACCGACTTCCGGAACATCGTTCCCCGTTTCACGCCCGAGGCCCGCAGGGCGAACCTGGCCTTCGTCGAGATGCTCCGCGGGATCGCGGCACGGATGAACGCCACGCCCGCCCAGGTCGCGCTCGCCTGGCTCCTCGCCCAGAAGCCGTGGATCGTCCCCATCCCGGGGACCCGGAAGGTGGAGCGCCTCGACGAAAACCTCGGGGCGGTCGAGGTACACCTGACGGCCGAGGACCTCCGCGCGATCGACGAGGCCGCCGCACGGATCACGGTGCAGGGCGCCCGGTACCCCGAGCACCTTCAGAAGCTCGTCGGTCGCTGAGCGCCCGGCGGCGCGCCGGGCCCGGGCGCCGCGACGACGAGGCGGACGCCCCCGTGTCAGAATTCCCGAGTCCGTGACTCGGAAACGACGAATCCTCGCGGTCTCCGCGCTGAAGGGCGGCGTCGGCAAGACGACGACGGCCGTCAACCTGGCGGCCGCCTGTGCGCGAGCGGGGCGGAAGGTGCTGCTCGTGGACGTCGACCCGCAGGGGTGCGCGGGCGTCGCGATGGGGCTCGGCGGCGAGACGGGGCTCGACGCCTGGCTCGTGGGCGAGGCGGCATTCGGCGACGTCGTCGTGCGCGAGAGTCGGCCGAACCTCGACGTCCTGGTGGCGGGGGCCCGGCTCCTCGCCGCGGAAGACCAGCTCCGCGAGAAGGGAAAGGAGAAGCGGCGTCATCGGCTCGAACGGCGCCTCGGGGACCTCGACGACGAGAGCTGGGACATCGTCCTTCTCGATTGCCCGCCCTCCGCCTCGCTCCTCCTCGAGAACGCCTGGTTCGCTTCGCACGAGCTGATCCTGCCTGCCCGGCTCGACCCGCTCTCGCTGCCCGCCCTCGAGAGAACGAAGCGCTTCGTGGCAGCGATCGACGTGGACCGCCAGAGGCCGCTGCGGATCGACGGCGTGCTCCCGACCTTCTACGACCTGAGGACCCGGGTTTCGGACGAGACGCTCGACGCGATCCGCGAGACGTACACGAGGATCCTGACCCCCATCCGGATCAACTCGGCTCTCGCCGAGGCGCCCCGGACGGGAAAGACGATCTACGAGCTCGACCCCTCGGCGCGAGGCGCGGTCGACTACGCGCTCCTCGCCGAAGACCTCGGCCTCGCCTGAGCCCGAGGTGCGAGAGGGCGCCCTCGCGGCAGGCGAGGGAGGAAATCCGCCCGGACCTCGTGCCTGCCCTCTTTCGGTTCGCCTCCGAACGTGGTGTCATGCCGCGAGGCAGCAGGAGAAGGGAGGAGCACCATGGCCCTCGTGCATCTCTCACGCCTGACCCGGGAATCGGCGAAGAGCTTCGGCCCACGCGAGGCAATGCGCTACCGCGACGGCCAGGAGTGGCGCTCCATCACCTACGCCGAGCTCGCAACGCGCGTCGAGGCCATGGCACGCGCCCTGGTCAGCGCCGGGATCGAGGCCGGAGACCGGGTGGCGATCTTCGCGCCCAACTGTCCCGACTGGGCCATCGCCGACTTCGGCGTGCTGATGGCCGGCGCCGTCGGCGTGCCGATCTACGCGACGGACACCGCCAGGCAGGCGGAACAGGTCTTCCTCGACGCCGGCGCGAAGCTGATTTTCGTCGGCGGCCAGGAGCAGCACGACAAGGCCGCGGCCTTCGAGTCGGGCGCTCCCCCGCTCGTGGCGTTCGACCCGGCGACGCGCCTCTCCGGTCCGGGCTCCTCGTCGCTCGCGGACTTCCTCGCCCGCGCCACGGCCGGGAGCGCGGCCCAGGTCGAGGCCCGCCTGGCCGCGGCGAAGCTCGAGGACCTCGCCACCATCATCTACACCTCGGGGACCACGGGCGACCGCAAGGGCGCCATGCTCACCCACGCCAACTTCGCTTCGCAGTTCCGCGCCCTCGACGAGCGCTTCGAGTTCGGCCCCGAGGACCGCAGCCTCTGCTTCCTGCCGCTCAGCCACGTCTACGAGCGGGCCTGGTCGTACTTCGTCTTCCGCTCCGGCGCGGCCAACGTCTACCTGCGGGACCCCAAGGAAGCCGTCGTCGCCATGCCCGAGGTGAGGCCCACGGCGATGGTGAGCGTCCCGCGGCTCTACGAGAAGGTGTTCGCCGCCATCCAGGACCGCGTCTCCCGGAGCTCGCCCGTGCGCAGGAGCCTGTTCCGATGGGCGCTCGGCGTGGGCTCGGCCTTCGAGCACGCGAGCCGCACCGGCCGACGCATGGGGCCGGCGCTCAAGGTCCGGCACGTGGTCGCCGACAGGCTGGTCCTCTCGAAGATCCGGGAGGCCGTGGGCGGCGACAAGAGGTTCTTCTCGGCCGGCGGCGCCCCGCTGGCGAAGGAGATCGAGGAGTTCTTCCTCTCCGTAGGGCTCCTCGTCTGCCAGGGCTACGGCCTCACCGAGACCTCGCCCATGGTCACCTGCAACTCGCCCGGCGCCTTCCGCTTCGGCACGGTCGGCCGCCCCATCCCGGGCTGCGAGGTGCGCATCGGGGACGCGGGCGAGGTCCAGGTGCGGGGCGACAACGTGATGAAGGGCTACTGGGGCAAGCCCGCCGAGACCGCCGCCGTCTTCGAGGACGGCTGGTTCAGGACGGGCGACGTCGGCGTGCTCGACCCGGACGGCTACCTGCGCATCACGGACCGCATCAAGGACCTCATCATCACCTCGCAAGGCAAGAACGTGGCGCCCCAGCGCGTCGAGGGAATGCTCGCCGGGCATCCCCTGCTCGAGCAGGTCGTGGTCATCGGCGACCGGCGCTCGTTCCTTAGCGCCCTCATCGTGCCGAGCTTCCCGGCCCTCGAGGAGCGCGCGAGAAGGGACGGGATCCCCTTCACCTCCCGCGAGGAGCTGGTGAAGCGCCCCGAGGTCGTCGCCCTCTACGAGCAGATCCTCCGCGAGCGCTCGCGAGAGCTGGCCGGCTACGAGCAGATCAAGCGCTTCGCCCTGCTGCCGAACGAGCTGACGCAGGAGTCCGGCGAGGTCACGCCCACCCTCAAGGTCAGGCGGCGCGTGGTCGAGCTGCGCTACCGCGAGGTCATCGACTCCATGTACGCCACCGGCGAGGCGAGGGGCGAAGCGGCGGTCCAGGCCTGAGCCCCTCCGGTGGACCTCGACCGGTCCCCACGAGTACGAGGTCGCGTGGACGCTCCATCGTCCGTCGCAGCCGGCGAGCTTCGTCGACGACATCCCGGTCTCCCCGGACGGGCGGACCGTCACGGGCAAGAACGGCTATGGCAACCTCGTCAGCACCGTCCGACAGTGATCAGACGATTTCGAAGCGGTCGAGGTTCATCACCTTGTTCCAGGCCGCGACGAAGTCGCGGACGAACTTCTCCCTCGCGTCGTCCTGCGCGTAGACCTCGGCGAGGGCGCGCAGCTGCGAGTTGGAGCCGAAGACGAGGTCGGCGCGGGTGCCTGTCCACCGGAGTTCCCCCGTCCTGCGATCGCGCCCCTCGAACGTCTGCCCCGCCTCGGACGCCGGCTTCCACGTGGTGCCCATGTCGAGTAGGTTGACGAAGAAGTCGTTCGTGAGGGCCCCGGTCCGCTTCGTGAAAGCGCCGTGCGGCGACCGGCCCACGTTGGCCCCCAGCACCCGCAGGCCGCCGACGAGGACCGTCATCTCCGGCGCGTTCAGCGTCAGGAGCTGCGCCTTGTCGACGAGCATCTCCTCGGCCGGCACAGTGAGGCCCTTCTTCTGGTAGTTGCGGAAGCCGTCGGCCTGTGGCTCGAGGACGGCGAACGACTCGGCGTCGGTCTGCTCCGGCGTGGCGTCGGTGCGGCCGGGCGTGAACGGCACCTCGACGGCATGCCCCGCGGCCTTCGCCGCCGCCTCGACGGCCGCGCAACCGGCCAGGACGATCAGGTCGGCCAGCGAGATCTTCTTCCCGTCCTTCCGGGCATCGCCAAAGGCCTTACGGATCCCCTCCAGGACGCCGAGCACCTTCGCGAGCTGCGCTGGCTCGTTCGCCTCCCAGTCCTTCTGCGGCGCGAGGCGGATCCGCGCGCCGTTGGCGCCGCCGCGATTGTCCGAGCCGCGGAACGTCGAGGCCGAGGCCCACGCCGTCGCGACGAGCTCGGCCACCGGCAGGCCGGAGGCGAGGACCTTCGCCTTCAGGCCGGCGACGTCCTTCGCGTCGACGAGCGGGTGGTCCACCGCGGGGACCGGGTCCTGCCAGATCAGGTCCTCGGCAGGGACCTCCGGGCCGAGGTAGCGGACCTTCGGCCCCATGTCGCGGTGCGTCAGCTTGAACCACGCCCGCGCGAACGCGTCGGCGAAGGCCCGCGGGTCCTTGTGGAACCGGCGCGAGATCGGCTCGTAGATCGGGTCGAAGCGCAGGGAGAGGTCCGCCGTCGTCATCATCGGCCGGTGCTTCTTCGACGGGTCGTGGGCGTCGGGGATCATGTGCTCCGGCTTGACGTCCTTCGCGAGCCACTGCCAGGCGCCCGCAGGGCTCTTCACCAGCTCCCACTCGTACCCGAACAGCATGTCGAAGTAGCCCATGTCCCACTTCGTCGGGTTCGGCTTCCAGGCGCCCTCGATCCCGCTCGTCGTCGTGTGGACGCCCTTGCCCGTCCCGAGCGCGTTCTTCCAGCCGAGCCCCTGCTCCTCGATCGGGGCTGCCTCGGGCTCCGGGCCGACGAGCTTCGGGTCGCCCGCGCCGTGCGCCTTGCCGAACGTGTGGCCGCCGGCGACGAGCGCGACGGTCTCCTCGTCGTTCATCGCCATCCGGGCGAACGTCTCGCGCACGTCGCGGCCCGAGGCCACGGGGTCGGGGTTGCCGTTGGGCCCTTCGGGGTTCACGTAGATGAGGCCCATCTGAACGGCGGCGAGCGGGTTCGCGAGCTCGCGCTCGCCGGTGTAGCGCTCGTCGCCGAGCCAGGTCTTCTCCCGGCCCCAGTTGACGTCCTCCTCGGGCTGCCAGATGTCCGCGCGGCCGCCGCCGAAGCCGAACGTCGAAAAGCCCATCGACTCGAGGGCACAGTTGCCGGCCAGGATCATCAGGTCGGCCCAGGAGATCTGGTTCCCGTACTTCTGCTTGATCGGCCAGAGGAGCCGGCGCGCCTTGTCGAGGTTTCCGTTGTCGGGCCAGCTGTTGACCGGCGCGAAGCGCTGATTGCCCGTACCGCCGCCGCCGCGCCCGTCCGAGACGCGGTAGGTGCCGGCGCTGTGCCAGGCCATGCGGATGAAGAGGCCCCCGTAGTGGCCCCAGTCCGCGGGCCACCACTCCTTCGAGTCGGTCATCAGGGCGTAGAGGTCCTTCTTCAGGGCCGCGAGGTCGAGCTTCCTGAACTCCTCGGCGTACTTGAAGCCCGGATCCATCGGGTTCGACGCCGGCGCGTGCTGGTGCAGGATCCCCAGGTTCAGCTGGTTGGGCCACCAGTCCCGATTCGTCGTGCCCCGGCCGGCGACGGGGTGACTGGAAGCGCCTGTGAACGGGCACTTGCCGCTTTCGCTCATCTTCATCCTCCTCGGGTTCCGGGTTGTCCGGGGTCCTTCGACGTTCCCTCGATGCGCTCGCAGGTCGCACAGAGCCCGCGCACTTCGACATGCGCATCCACGACGCTGCCGAGCCGCTTCACGGAGTCGGGGACGCTGAGGCCGTCGAGCTCGCCGCTCTCGAAGTCGCGCACGAGGCCGCAGCGGACGCAGCAGTAGTGATGGTGCCGGTCGAGGTTCGCGTCGAACCGCACGCCGTCGCCCCGCGGCCCGAGCGTCGTGACCAGCCCGAGGTCGTGGAGCACCCACAGAGTGCGGTAGACCGTATCGAGTGACACGGTCGGCATCCGCTTCTGAACGGCGCGGAAGATCGTCTCGGCGCTCGGGTGCTCCTCCGTCGCCGCCAGCTCCCGGAAGATCTCGAGGCGCTGATGCGTGAGCTTCAGGCCCGCCTCCCTGGCGACGGTCCTGAGGTGCTCGAGCCGCTGCTCGCTGCGGGTGCGTTCTGACCTGCGCATTGTTCCTAGTTGCGGATAATCCGCAAGGAAGAGCCTAACCAGAAGAGCCGGGCACGTCAATCGAGCCGGCGCTCCTCCGGTCTCCGCAAGGCGCAGCGCCTTCCTTCCCCTCGTGACGGGTGGCGACGCGCCACGGCCCTCGTCCTTCCGCTGTAACCTCGGCGAGCATGAAGCATCGCGCAGGCCGGCGGATGACGAGCACCGTTCCGCGAGCGGCCTCGACCTGGACCCCGGCGGAACGGTCGGTCCTTCGGACGCTGCGACGGCCCGAGGACGTCCAGCGCTTCGTCGACGAGCTTCCCTACAACAAGGAGGCCGCGGGCGAGACCTGCCGCTCGCCGCGGCGCGTCCTCAGGGACGGGACCGCCCAGTGCTTCGAGGCGGCGGTCTTCGCGGCAGCCGCCCTGCGTTTCCACGGCCACCGCCCGCTCGTCCTGCTTCTGGCCGCCGTCCGGGACGAGCACCACCTCCTCGCGCTCT
>CAZNSS010000023.1:0-15885 GCA_964575465.1 uncultured Holophagales bacterium
GCGCGGACGATGCCGAGGCAGGCGGTCGTGATGCCGACGCCGCGGCCGGCGGGGGCGACGAGGACGGTCGTGCGCATCTCCTGGTCCTTCCTTCCGCTCAGGCGCCGCGGGCGATCCGCTCGGCGTCCTCGGCGATCATCAGCTCTTCGTTCGTCGGGACGATCAGGGCCTGGGGCCTCGAGCCGGTCGTGATGCGCCCCGCCTGGGAGCGTCCGTGCGTGGCGTTCGCAGCCTCGTCGAGCGTCAGGCCGAGGAACCCGAGCCGGCCGATCGTCAGGCGGCGGACCGTCGTCGAGTTCTCCCCGATGCCGCCCGTGAAGACGAGCGCATCGAGGCGGCCCAGCGGGACGACGAGGGCCGCGATCGCCTTGGCGAGCCCGTAGCAGAAGAGGTCGAGGGCGAGCTTCGCCCTCTCGTTCCCTCCGGCCGCCGCCTCTTCGACCGTCCGCATGTCGTTCGAGAGGCCCGAGACGCCGAGGAGCCCCGACTTCTTGTTCAGGACGTCGAGGATCTCCTTCGGGTGCCGGCCCATCGCGTCGGCCACGTGGCCGATGATCGCCGGGTCGATCGAGCCGCTGCGGGTCCCCATCATCAGACCCTCGAGCGGGGTCAGCCCCATCGTCGTGTCGACGCTCCTGCCGTTCTTCACGGCCGCGCAGGAGCAGCCGTTCCCGAGGTGCGCGGTGACGATCCCGTGGTCCTCCGCCGGGAGGCCCAGGAGGCGTACGGCCTCGCGGGCCACGAAGCGGTGGCTCGTCCCGTGGAAGCCGTAGCGGCGGACGCCGTACTTCTCGATCCACTCGTACGGCACCGGGTAGGTGTAGGCGACCGGCGGCATCGTCTGGTGGAAGGCGGTGTCGAAGACCCCGACCTGGAGGAGGCCCGGGAAGAGGTTCTGCGCGATCCGGATGCCGACGAGGTTCGGCGGGTTGTGGAGCGGCCCGAGCGGGATGCACTCCTCGACCTTCGCGATGACCTCCGGCGTGATGGCCATCGAGCCCGCGAACTTGGAGCCACCGTGGACGACGCGGTGCCCCACCGCGAGGAGACCGTCGGCGAGGCCGAGCTCCTTGAGGACGTCGACGATGCCGTGGAGCGCCTCGTCGTGCAGCGCGCCGGGAATCGGGCGGGACGTCTTCGTGCCGTTCTTCCTGACGTCGAGCGACGCCTCGGGCGAGCCGAGCCGCTGCGCGATGCCCGAGACGTGCTCGACGGACGTGTCGGGGTCGATCACGGCGAACTTCAGGGAGGAGGATCCGCAGTTGAGGACGAGTACGTTCATGGCCTTCTTTCGGTGACCGCGGCGGGGCGGCAGACCCCCGGGGAAACGGTCCCCCCCGGGTCCGGCCGGGCGTCGCGGTGGCGTGTCGTTCCGGTTCGAATGACGGTCTCCGGTCTCGCCGCCCCGCGCCCGACCGAAACGGCTTCGGGGGCGCCCGGGCCAGCGGGACATGATAACGCGCTGCGTTGCGGCGGGCGAGGCTGGAAACGTCACGGGACCCGCGATCACCGGGAACCGGACGGCGGCACCCGGGTCTCATCCCGCGGAGGCCAACGATGAGATCCCAGATCACCGCCGCCCTGACGCTCGCCCTTGCCGCCGCCCTTCCGGCCGCCGCCGCGACCCGGGGGGGGTTCGAGATGTCGGTCCTCGTGGACGGCGTGTCCCGCCCCGAGCACCAGAAGGGGGGAACCGTCTACGTCGAGGCGCTCAAGGGACGCGAATACGCGATCCGGATCACGAACCCGCTCGGCGTCCGGGTCGGCGTCGCCCTCTCCGTCGACGGCCTCAACTCGGTCGACGCCTCGCACGGCGACGCCGTCTCGGCGACGAAGTGGATTCTCGAGCCATACCAGTCGATCGTTCTCGACGGCTGGCAGGTCAGCCTCTCCGACGCGCGCCACTTCGTCTTCACCGGCGAGCGCGACTCCTACGGCGCCGCCCTCGGAAAGACGGAGAACCTCGGAGTCGTCGAGGCGGTCTTCTTCCCCGAGAAGGTCCGCCGGCCGGTGCCGGTCCTTCCCCAGGCGTGCGACTCGAGGGACGCCGCGGGGCGTGCGGCGAACGAGGCCCCTGCGCCTCGGGCGAAGGGCCAGGCCGACTCCTCGCGGCAGGAGAAGGCGGCCGCGTCCGCCCTCGCCGACGAGTACGCCGCGACCGGGATGGGAGACCGCACCCGCCACGACGTCACCCGCGTCGACGTGGACCTCGAGCGGACCCCGGCGGCGCGCGTCCGGATTCGCTACGAGTTCCGGGCCCAGCTCGTACGGCTCGGCGTCCTTCCTGCCGACGAGGACCGTCTCGCGCGGCGAGAGCGGGCGCGGGGATTCGACCGCTTCTGCCCCGAGCCGAACCGCTGACCTCGCTCCTTACCCGGTCGACTCCAGCGCCCCGGGGCCGAGGCTCCGGGGCGTTCGCTATTCGAGGTCGCCCAGGTACCGGGCGTACTCCTCGAAGTAGCCGCCGAGAGCGAGACAGAAGCCGTGGTTCCCGGTCCCTTCCGCGAGCCCGGTCGGAACGTGGCGCGTGCGGACGACCGTCCCCATGCACTCGACCTTCTTGCCGTTGGGGAGGTGCAGGACGGCCTTCAGGCGGTCGGCCAGCTTCGGTGCGTACGAGCTCGAGATGAAGAGCCCGGTGTGGGAGAGGTCCCAGGTGAAGCCGGACACCGTCCGGCCATCCACCTCGATGTCGACGAGGAGCCGCTTCTTCTTCCTCGGAAACGTCCGCTTGTCGTTCATGAGGCCCTCCGCTGTCCGGGCTCGTTTGGTACACCAGGCCGTTGAAACGTCACATTCTAGGCGGTCCCGAAACCCTTCGCCCCTGAAAGTCGCCGACGCCCCGTGCAGCGATCGCCGACCGGTCCCCGTCGGGCCTCCCGCGGCCGGTGCGCCCACCGTGACAGCCCTCCGGTCCGCGCCTCCGGTCCACGCCTTGACCCATCTCGCAGCGAAATATATCCTACAAATCCGGTAGGGTTACTTCTGAAGATCTCCCAGCGTGGCCTCTACGCCCTGAAAGCGCTTTCGCACCTCGCCAGACGGTGGGACGGGGAGATCGTCCCGACGCATCAGATCGCCGAAAGGGAGGGGATCCCCGAGAAGTTCCTCGAGGCGATCCTCGTCACTCTCAAGAACGCCCGGCTCGTGACGAGCCGGAGGGGTCGCGACGGGGGCTACCGCCTGCGCCGCCCGGCCGCCGAGATCGTCGTGGGGGACGTCGTCCGGCTCCTCGACGGGCCGCTCGCCCCGTTCGGCGACAACGCCGAGCTGATCCGCCGCGTGAAGACCGAGCCTGTCCATCCCGGCCTCTTCGACCTCTTCCTCGACGTCCGCAACGCGGCCGCCGCCATCCTCGACAACACCACGCTGGCCGACCTTCTCGAGCGCGACGCGCGACTCCTCGTCGCCCGCCGCGACGAAGCCGGTCCACCGGAGCAGACGTGAGCCATCACCCGACGAGCCTCGCCCGTCCCGCCGCCGCCCTGGCCGCCGCCACGGCCGCGATCCTCTCACTCCGCCCCGCGCCCCTCTGCGCCGCGGAGGCGACGTCGGCCGTCGAGATCCTCAACGTCTCCTACGACCCGACGCGGGAGCTCTACCGCGACCTGAACGCGGCATTCGCGAAGGAGTACCGCGAGACGACGGGGACCACCGTGACGGTCCGGATGTCGCACGGCGGCTCGGGAAAGCAGGCACGATCCGTCATCGACGGCCAGCAGGCCGACGTCGTGACCCTCGCGCTCGCCTACGACGTCGACGCCCTCGCCGACCGCGGCCTCGTGAAGCCGGGCTGGCAGGCGCGCCTCCCGCACGACTCGACGCCATACACCTCGACGATCGTCTTCCTCGTGAGGAAGGGGAACCCGAAGGGGATCCGCGACTGGACCGACCTCGCGCGGCCCGGTGTCTCCGTCGTCACCCCGAACCCGAAGACCTCGGGCGGAGCGCGCTGGAACTACCTAGCCGCCTGGGGCTCGGCGCTGAAGGCCGGCAAGGGGGAGGGCGGCGCCCGCGACCTCGTGGCCGGGCTCTTCAGGAACGTCGCCGTCCTCGACACGGGCGCGCGAGGCTCCACGACGACGTTCGTGCAACGCGGGCTCGGTGACGTCCTGATCGCCTGGGAGAACGAGGCGTTCCTCGCCCTCGCCGAGACGGGGAAGGAGAACGTCGAGATCGTCGTCCCGAAGGCCTCGATCCTCGCCGAGCCCCCCGTCACCGTCGTCGACGCCGTCGTCGACAGGAAGGGGACGCGCGCCGTCGCGGAAGCCTACCTCCGCTTCCTGTACTCCCCCGCGGCGCAGGAGATCGCCGCCCGGCACCACTACCGGCCGCGCCTCGCGGGGGCCGCTGCGAGGGCCGGGCGGGCCTTTCCCGCCGTCGCGACCTTCACCGTCGGCGAGCTCTTCGGCGGCTGGCGCGCCGCGCAGAAGAAGCACTTCGACGACGGCGGCGTCTTCGACTCGCTCTTCGTCACGAAGTGAAGCCGGCCCGCGTCTCCCCGTCGCTCCTCCCGGGCTTCGGCCCCGCGCTCGGGGTGACGCTCCTCGGCCTCTCCCTCGTCGTCCTCGCGCCGCTCTCCGCGCTCCTCGCCACGTCCCTCCGCGGGAGCCCCCGCGCGTTCCTCGAGTCGGTGACGACCCCCCGGGTCCTCGCCGCGCTCCGGCTCTCCTTCGGACTCTCCGCCGCCGCGGCGGCCGTCTCGGCGCTCCTCGGGCTCCTCGTCGGGTGGGTCCTCGTCCGCTACCGCTTCCCGGGGAGGAGGCTCCTCGACGCCCTCGTCGACCTCCCCTTCGCCCTGCCGACCGCGGTCGCCGGCATCACCCTCACCACGCTCTACGCCCCGAACGGCTGGCTCGGCAGGCCGCTCGCCGCCGTCGGCGTCCCGGTCGCCTTCACGCCCCTCGGCATCGGCGTCGCGCTCGTCTTCCTCGGGATCCCGTTCACCGTCAGGACGCTCCAGCCGGTCCTCGCGAGCCTCGACCCCGAGGCCGAGGACGCCGCGGCGAGCCTCGGCGCGCCCCGCCTCGAGACGTTCCGTCGCGTCCTCTTCCCCGAGCTCCTCCCGTCGCTCCTCACCGGCACGACGCTCGCCTTCGCGCGCGGCCTCGGGGAGTACGGCTCGGTCGTCTTCATCTCGGGGAACATGCCGATGAAGACCGAGATCGCCCCGCTCCTCGTCATGACGAAGCTCGAGCAGTACGACATGGCGGGCGCGACGGCGCTCGCGACGGTCCTCCTCGTCGCGTCGTTCGTCCTCCTCCTCCTCCTGAACCGGCTCGAGGCCTGGGCTGCGAGGAGCGCGCGTTGAGGCCGCTCCGCCCCCGCGAGGCGCCCGCCGTCCGCCTCGTCCTGATCGCCCTCGCCGTCGCGTCGATCGCGCTCTTTCTCCTCGTGCCGCTCGCCGCGGTCTTCGTCGAGGCGTTCCGGAACGGCGCCGGGGCCTGGCTCTCCGCCGTCTCCGAGCCCGACGCGCGTCACGCGATCCGGCTGACTCTCCTCGTCGCGGCGATCGCCGTCCCGGTCAACGCCGCCTTCGGCCTCGCCGCCGGATGGGCGCTCGGGAAGTTCCGCTTCCCGGGCCGCAACCTCGTCCTGACGCTCGTCGACCTCCCGTTCGCCGTCTCCCCCGTCGTCGCCGGCCTCGTCTTCATCCTCCTCTTCGGCCGGTCGGGCGTCTTCGGAAGCTGGCTCGCCGCCCACGGGATCGAGATCGTCTTCGCCGTGCCCGGGATCGTCCTCGCGACCGTCTTCGTCACCTTCCCGTTCGTCGCCCGCGAGATCGTCCCGCTGATGCAGTCGCAGGGGACCGACGAGGAGGAGGCGGCGAGGGTCCTCGGCGCCGGCTTCTTCACGACCTTCCTCCGCGTGACCCTCCCGAACGTGAAGTGGGCGCTCCTCTACGGCGTCGTCCTCTGCACCGCCCGGGCCGTCGGCGAGTTCGGCGCCGTCTCCGTCGTCTCCGGACACGTCCGCGGCGCGACGAACACGCTCCCCCTCCACGTCGAGGCGCTCTACAACGAGTACGCCTTCCAGGGGGCGTTCGCGGCCGCTTCGCTCCTCACGCTCGTCGCCCTCGCCACGATGGTGGCCAAGGCGTTCCTCTCGCGGCACGCGGGGGAGGTGGCCCCTTGAGCATCGAGGTCCGCTCCGTCTCGAAGTCGTTCGGGAGCTTCCTCGCCCTCGACGACGTCTCCCTCCGCGTCGGCGAGGGAGAGCTCGTCGCCCTTCTCGGCCCCTCGGGCTCCGGGAAGACGAGCCTCCTGCGGATCATCGCGGGCCTCGAGGAGCCCGACCGCGGGACCGTGCTCTTCCAGGGCGAGGACGCCACCCAGCGCGACGCCCGCGAGAGGCGCGTCGGCTTCGTCTTCCAGCACTACGCGCTCTTCCGCCGGATGACGGTCTTCGAGAACGTGGCGTTCGGCCTCCGCGTCAAGCCGCGGGCCGAGCGGCCGGCCGAAGCCGAGGTGCGGCGGCGCGTCACCGACCTCCTGAAGCTCGTCCAGCTCGACTGGCTCGGCGACCGCCTCCCCTCGGAGCTCTCCGGCGGCCAGCGGCAGAGGGTCGCCCTCGCGCGCGCCCTGGCCGTCGAGCCGAAGGTCCTCCTCCTCGACGAGCCGTTCGGGTCGCTGGACGCGCGCGTGAGGCAGGAGCTCCGCCGCTGGCTCCGGCGGCTCCACGACGAGATCCGCCTCACGAGCCTCTTCGTGACGCACGACCAGGAGGAGGCGCTCGAGGTGGCGGACCGCGTCGTCCTCCTCGACAAGGGGAAGGTCGTCCAGGACGGGACCCCGCAGGAGCTCTTCGAGAAGCCGGCCGGCCCCTTCGTCCTCGACTTCCTCGGCTCGGTCAACATCTTCCACGGCCGGGTCCAGAACGGCCGCGCGCACCTCGGCCCGCTCTCCGTCGACTACCCCGAGCACCCGCACGCCGAATCGCGCCCCGCCTCCGGCTACGCCCGGTCGTGGGAGATCGACCTCGCGCCCGAGGCCGGGGGCACCGAGGGCTTCCCGGCGACGCTCCGGCACGTCTCCGAGGCGGGGGCCATCGTGCGGCTCGAGCTCGTCCCGGACGACGGGCCGCCTCTCAAGGTGGAGATCTCGCGCGAGCGCTTCGAGGCGCTCGCCCCCGCCGTCGGACAGAGGCTCCGGGTCCTCCCACGCAGGATCCGGGTCTTCCTCGGCGAGCGGAGCCCGGAGTAATCTCGTCTCCGTGCCGCGCGAGGCCGCTTCGTTCGGCCCCCCCTTTGACGGGGGGGAGGCGCCCGGTTCCGGCGGGCCGGAGCCGAACCCCCGCGCGCCCGGCGGCGACGGCGCCCCCTGGGACTGGGATGACCTCTACTCCAGGATGGCGGGAGGCCTCGTGGCCCTGGCCATCCGTCGCTACCGGCTGAGCCGCGAAGACGCCGAGGAGGCCCTCCAGCGGGCGGCGCTCGCGATCGTCGCAGCGGCGCCCGTCGTCCGGAATCCCGAGGCGTACCTCACCGCCACGTTCCTGCGCGAGGCCGCCGAGATTCTCGCGCGGAGGTGCCAGAGGGACTCCCGGGAGACCCCCGTCCCGGATGGGTTCGAGCGGGCGGACCGCGACTTCGAGAGGATCGAGGTCGTCTGCCGGTTCCGGCGGGCTTTCTCCTCCCTCTCCCCGTTCTGCCGGAGAGTGATGCGCTCCTGCCTCCTCGACGGCCTCGACAGGCAGGACGCCGCGGCCGCAGCGTCCGCCTCGACAGCCACGATCTACAAGCGCTACCGAAAATGCCTGAGGACGCTCGCAGATGCCCTCTCGTGACGGGCACCTGAGGGAGACGGAGCTCCTCGACGCGGCCCTGCGCCCCGGAGAAGCCGGGTCGGCCCACGCCGAGGGATGCCCCGCCTGCGCGCGCCGGATCCGAGGCCTCGCCGCGGGACGGGAGCACCTCACCGACCTCGAGGCCCTCGCGATCGGGGCGCGGGAGGCCCCGATCCCCGCCCCGCCGTCCCCCTTCGCCTCGCTCGGACGGACCCTCGCGGAAGCGGAAGTGCTCGTGAAGGCCGCCGAGGATGGCGCGGAGACGCTCCCGGCTCTCCTCGCCGAGGCGGCGGTCCGGCCGGGTTTCCCGGCGGTCGCCCTCCACGCGATTCAGGGCGCCTCGCGCCTCTCCCTGCGCCGGCCGCAGAGCGCGCTCGACTTCGCCGCGGCGATCCGCGCCACCCTCCCGCCGGCGAGCGTCGGAGAGAGCGCGACGACCCGGCTGGTCCGGGCCGAGCTGATGATTCTCGAGAGCCAGGGGCTGCTCTACGTCGGAAAGGCCCGCGAGGCCTGCCGCCTCGCCGCGGAGGGCCTGGCCGCGCTCGACGACGCGGGCGCCCCGCTCCTCCTCCTCTCCCGGGCCCGCTACTACGCCGGCTCCGCGCTCTGGGGCGACGCCCGCTACGCGGAAGCCCTCTCGCTCCTGGCCTCGGCCCGGGACGGCTTCGCCGGGGATGGCCAGGATGCGTGGGTCGGCCGGGCGCAGGCCGCCATCGGCCTCGTCCACTTCAGCGAAGCGCGCTTCCGCGAGGCGCTGCACTCGTTCGACGCCGCTCTCGAGCGGCTCGACCCGGCCGTCGACCCCGGGCCCGTGTCGTCGACCCAGCAGAACCGGGCGGGGATCCTGATGAACCTCGGGCGGCTCTCCGAGGCGCGCGCCGCCTACGGCCAGGCGCTCGAGCTGGCGCTGCGCGCCGGCCTCTCCGCCAGCGCGACGACGATCCGGGTGAACCTCCTGAACCTCGGCCTCGACGAGGCGGCGTGGGAGGAGGTCCGGTCGCGTGGGGAAAAGCTCGTCGCACAGTGCGACCGGGAAGGGCTCGCGGTCGACGGCTACTACGCCCGGCTGGCCCTCGCCGAGGCGCACGCCGCGCTCGGGAACTACGGGACCGTCCGCGTCCTCGTGGAAGCCCTCCGCGACGGCGCGCCGCCGGAGGTGCGGGAAGACCCCGACGCCACCGCGCTCCTCTCCGGACTCGACGCCGGAGACGAGGAGGTCTCCAGCAGGATCCGCAGGCTCCGGCACTATCTCTCCGGCCGCGACAGGGTCGAGGCGGTGCGCCGGGCCTGACGGGCGGACGAGGTCAGCCGATGGGGGACTTGCGCACGTTGTCTCCTCCTTCGTCGGTCGTCGGGACGGGGTCGGGCTCGAGATCCGGCACCGTGCCGGAGCCGAGCAGCAGCAGGACGATCTGAACGATCAGCTCCACGACGCTTCCTCCTGACCGGCCGCGCGGGCCGGCGCGTTCGGGGACCGCGTCCCCTTCACCCACTCACGAGCCTGGACACCCCCCTCGACTGACCCCCTCGAAAAAAAGACTCAGGAAATTCCATCCGGGGGGTCAGTGGACCCCCTCTGGTTCCCTCGTCAGTAACAGGGGAACGCAGGACCGGGTCCGTCCCGGGCAGGCTCACCCCCGGAGGCTGTCTCCCATGAACGCCCCTTCGGGCGGCGCCCGCCGCCAGCGAAACAGCGACGAGATACGGTTTTTCGGGCGCTCCTTCGCGTTCGCGGGCGACCTCACGCCGGACGAGATCCGGTTGCTGGAGAAGGAGATCGAGGCGCGAGGGGGCTCTGTCCACCCCTACCTGAACGCCGTCACCGACGTCCTCGTCGTGGGACGCGTCGAGGGGACGCAGAGCGGCGCGCACTGGGCCCGGGAGCAGATCCGGCGGGCCGGGGAATACCGCGCCCGCTGGGGGCATCTCCAGGTCGTCCGCGAGGAGGAGCTGATCGCCGCGCTGGACATCCCGTTGACCGAGGCTCCGTGACGCGCGTCCGCCGGCGGACACCCGCGTGGAGCCGGCCCTATCGCCGGTCGGAGAGAACCTCGAACCGGACGTCCTCGTCGCCAGGGATCCGGCCGCCCGTGCTCCGGAAGAGCGCGTGGCGGAGGGCGAGGACGTTGACCCAGCGGTCCTCCGGGTCCGACGCCATCGCCTTCGCGAGCGAGCGGGCGTAGGTGACGGGAACCCCGGACGATACGGTGGAGATGACCGAGACGACCTCGTCGACGAGCGTGCGGAGCGGGATGTCGGGGCGGTCGAGCTTGAGCCTCACCCCCGTCAGCAGCTCGACACCCGTGGCGGCGATGGCCCACTGGTCCGACGCCGGCGTCGCTTCGGCCCCCGCCACGATCTCGGGGGCGATGTAGCCGGGCGTCCCCATGAGGATGCTCACCGAGGAGATCGGCCCCCCGCTGTCGGGACGGGCCTCGGTCTTCGTTTCGCGTGCGAGGCCGAAGTCGAGGAGCTTCAGGCGCGTCGTGCCCCCTGGACCCCGCATCAGGAAGAGGTTGTCGGGCTTGACGTCCCGGTGGACGAGACCGGCCGCGTGCGCCGCCGCGAGGACGTCGAGCGCCCGGTCGAGCGCCCACGACGTCTCGCGAAAGGGGACCGGCTTGCGGAGCGTGAGCTCGTTCCGGAGGGAGCCCCCCGTGAGCAGCTCCATGACGAGGAAGGCGCCTCCCGGGAGGAGCTCCCCGTAGTCGTAGACGGCCACCGCGTTCGGATGGCCGAGCCGCGCCGTCAGCCGCGCCTCGCGCCGGAACCGCGCGAGGGCGGACCGGTCGGAAAGGTGCTCGGCGCGGATCACCTTCACGGCCGCGTCGCGGTTCCCGCGGATGTCGCGCGCCGCGTAGACGGTCCCCATCCCCCCCTCGCCGAGCCGGCGATCGAGGCGGTAGCGCCCGGCGAGGAGGCGCGGGACCGCCTGCGTCATCTTCACCGCGTGGCCGTCGGCGGAGCAGACGAGGTCGTCCTCGTCTGCCACCCGCCCGCAGAGCTCGCACTCGTAGAGCGCGCCGCCCCCGCCCTCCTGGAGGTGGCCGAGGACCTTCTCCCGCACCCGCCGGTCATCGTCGACCTGCCGGGTGAGGGCGGCCCTCTCGAGGGCGAGCGCGACGTGGCCGGCCACCGTCCCGAGGATCCTCTGCTCTTCGGGGACGAAGGCTTCGCCGGTCCGCTTGGCCCCGAGGGCGATGATTCCGAGCGGCTCGCCGTCCCCGGAGAAGAGCGGGAGCGCCGCGGCGAAACCGGCGGCCCTGAGCGTGTTCGCGAGCTCCCCCTCGGCGTACGGCGGGTCTCCGCCATCGGCCGTCAGCGCGTGGAACGTGTTGCGCGCCTCGACCGGGTCCGCGAGCGGAAGGACCGCCGTCCGGTCCAGCTCCGGCACGTCGGCGAGCGCCCCGGTCGTCAACGGCCGCACCGGCGACCCGGGGGCCTCGAGGGCGAAGACCCAGAAGGCCTGGCGGTCGGGCCGGTGCGCCGCCGAGATGCGGTGGAGGACGTCGCCGGCCAGGTCGCCGCCGGCGTCCTTCAGGTCGCCGACGACGTCGGTCACGAGCTGCGCCGGGTCGTACGCCCCCTGCTGGAACTTCCGGTCCAGGACGACCTGTGCCCTCTTCCGGAGCGGGTCGAAGACGAGGAAGAGGAGGACCGCGACGAGCGCCGTCGTGAGCGTTCCGCGGAGCGCCGGCGAAACGAGCGCCACGAGCGCCGTGAGGGACGGGACGCCCGCGAGGAGGAGAACGACCAGGGCCCCCGAGGCGATGGCGTACGAGGCGCTCCGCCGGATCAGCCGGTCGACCTCGAAGAGCCGGAAGCGGGTGGCGGCGACGATCAGGGCGAGGGGAAAGAGGACCGAGACCGTCGAGAGAGCCCAGACGGGGACGAGCGGTTCGATGCCCGCGACAGCCGGGATGTCGCGCAGGAAGATGTAGAGGCCCATGTAGACGATGACCGCCACGAGGACGACGCGCGCCCGGCGCCGTACGTCCTCGCGGCGGGCCACCAAGGCGAGCGAGAGGACGTAGACGAAGAGGACGAGGTTGACGGCGAGGGCCGCCAGTGCGACGCCGGTCCGCCAGACCCCTGCCGGCGGAGCGCCGCCTCCGGCGTCCCACCATCGCCTCAGGTGGACGGCGAGCGCGACGAGCGAGCCGAGCGTGCCGTAGACGTAGGCGACGCCGGGGCGGGAGAGCCGCGTCACCGGGAAGAAGCCGCCGATCGTCACGAGGATCCAGCCGACGGCGACGAAGTAGACCGCCGCGGAGCCGGCGAAGGCGATCCGGTCCTCGAGCGACGTCCCGAACGTGAGGGCGTCGAGGATCCGCCCCGCGTTCAGGACGCCGAGGAGCGTGAGAAACGGGAAGAGGGCCCGGTTCGCGGGATCGAACGGGCGCCTGAGGAGGACGACGACCGCCGCGGCGTAGTGGATCCCGAAGACGAGGAAGGCGAGGACGAGCCGAGGGGGCGAAAGCCGTCCCGACTGCAGGCCGAGGTGGGCGAGCCAGGTCGTCCAGGCCAGCGAGACGCCGAGCGCGAGGACGAGGGCCGCGACGATGACGCGCTTCTCGTGGGGCTCGAGGTTCCTCACGGCCGTCGGGATTATCCGCCTCCGGGCCGTCCGGGGTCCGATCCGCGTACGATTCCGCCATGAGAGCGTCTCTCGTCGCACTCCTCGCCCTCGCCGTCGCGCTCCCGCTCCTCGCCGAATGGCCCCCGCTGGGGCGCGGAGAAGCGACGCGATCCCCCGTCTGGGCCGAGCACGGCATGGTGGCGAGCGCCCAGCCCCTCTGCACGGAGGCGGGCGTCGAGACGCTCCGCAAGGGCGGGAGCGCCGTCGATGCCGCGATCGCGACGAACGCCTGCCTCGGCCTGATGGAGCCGACCGCGAACGGGCTCGGCGGCGACCTTTTCGCGATCCTCTGGGACCCGGCACAGAAGAAGGTCGTCGGCCTGAACGCCTCGGGCCGGGCTCCTCTCGCCCTCTCGGTCGACAAGGTCCCGCCCCTCCCCGACGGGACGATTCCCCTCCACAGCCCCTGGGCCTGGACGGTCCCGGGCTGCGGCGACGGCTGGCTCGAGCTCCACGCGAAATACGGGAAGCTGCCGCTCGCCGAGGTCCTCGCGCCGGCGATCCGGTACGCCGAGGAGGGCTTCCCCGTCTCCCCCGTCATCGCGTCGAACTGGGCCGGCTCGGTGGGCCGGTTCCGGGAGAAACCCGGCTTCGCGGAGGTCTTTCTCCCCGGCGGCCGTGCGCCGAAAGAGGGCGAGCGGTTCCGCAACCCGGCGCTCGCGAAGACGCTCCGCCTTCTCGCCGCGAAGAAACGGGCCGGCTGGGAGGGGGAGTTCGCCGACGCCATCGTGGCCTTCTCGAAAGCGAACGGAGGGTTCTTCGCGAAGGAGGACTTCGTGAAGCACCGCTCGACGTGGGACGCGCCGATCTCGGTGACCTACCGGGGCTACGACGTCTGGGAGCTTCCCCCGAACACGCAGGGGCTCGCCGCGCTCCAGATGCTGAACCTCCTCGAGGGGTTCGACCTCGCGAAGATGGGGAGGGGCAGCGCCGACTTCTGGCACGTCATGGTCGAGGCGAAGAAGGTCGCCTACGCCGACCGGGCCCGCTTCTACGCCGACCCCGCCTTCGCGAAGATCCCGCTCGAGCGACTCCTCTCGAAAGGGTACGCACGAGAGCGCGCGAAGAAGATCGACCTGCGCCGCGCATCCCGCGAGGACCCGCCCGACGAGGAAGCCGTCCTGAACCGCAAGGAGACGACCTACCTCTGCGCGGCCGACGCCTCGGGGCTGATGGTCTCCCTCATCCAGAGCAACTACACCGGCTTCGGGTCGGGCTACGTCGTCCCGGCGATCGGCATCGGGATCCACAACCGGGGCTCCCTCTTCTCGCTGAAGAAGGGGCACCCGAACGTCCTCGAGCCGGGCAAGCGCCCCTTCCAGACGATCATCCCGGCCTTCCTGACGAAGGACGGCCAGCCGCTCATGGCCTTCGGGCTGATGGGAGGCGACATGCAGCCACAGGGGCACGTGCAGGTCGTCGTGAACCTCGTCGACTTCGGCATGAACCTCCAGGAGGCGGGCGACGCGATTCGCTTCCACCACACGGGCTCGAGCGAGCCTACGGGGACCGTGATGAAGGACGGCGGCGAGCTCTTCCTCGAGGAGGGGCTCAGCCCTTCGGTCCTCGAGGAGCTGATGCGGCGCGGGCACCGGGTCGGCCGCGAGCCGGTGGGCGCCTACGGCGGCTACCAGGCGATCGCGCGCGACCCTCTGACGGGCTTCTTCCTCGGGGCGACGGAGAAGCGGAAGGACGGGGCCGCCGCCGGCTTCTGATTGGTCGGGGGCGGGGGGAACGGGCGGCCGGGGCTCCCCCGCCCGCCGGTGTAACCTCTCCACCATGAGCGTTCCGACCGCCGAGAAGGCCGCGCCCCGCGTCTCCGAGCGGGGCCGGCGCGTCCCCGCCTCCCCCATCCGCAAGCTCGCCTCCTTCGCCGACGCGGCGAAGAAGCGCGGCGTGAAGGTCTATCACCTCAACATCGGCCAGCCCGACCTGGAGACTCCCGCCCCGATGCGGGACCGGCTCGCGCAGATCCACGACAAGGTCTACGCGTACACGCCGTCGAACGGCACCCCCGAGTGCCTCGACTTCCTCGTCGGCTACTACCGCGGCCGCGGCATCGAGCTGACGAAGAGCCAGGTCATCACGACGACGGGCGGGAGCGAGGCGATCCAGTTCGCCTTCATGGCCTGCTGCGAGACCGGCGACGAGGCCCTCCTCGTCGAGCCGTTCTACACGAACTACCGCGCGTTCGCGGCGATGGGCGGCATTGACCTCAAGCCGATCGTCACCCGCGCCGAGGACGGCTTCCACCTCCCCTCGCGCGAGGAGTGGGAGAAGGCGCTCACACCGAAGACGAAGGCCGTCCTCCTCTGCAACCCGAACAACCCGACCGGCACCGTCTACTCGAAGGAGGAGCTGGTCCGGGTCGCCGAGTTCTGCCGCGACCACGGCCTCTTCCTCATCTCCGACGAGGTCTACCGCGAGTTCGTCTACGACGGCCGGCAGATAGCGAGCGCCCTCTCGCTCCCCGGCTTCGAGGACGTCGTCGTCGTCGTCGACAGCCTCTCCAAGCGCTACAGCGCCTGCGGCATCCGCCTGGGCTGCCTCGTCACGCGCAACGCAGAGGTCTACCAGGCCTGCCTCCACATGGCTCAGGGCCGCCTCTCCCCCCCGGGCCTCGCGCAGGCGATCGCTCCCGGCGCGGCGCTCCTCGGCCCCGACTACGTCGAGGGGGTCGTGAAGGAGTACGGGCACCGGCGCGACATCCTCTACGAGGAGCTGACGAAGATTCCCGGCATCTTCTTCCGCAAGCCCGAGGGAGCCTTCTATTTCGTCGCGCGCGTCCCGGTGAAGGACAGCGAGGACTTCGCCCAGTGGCTCCTCACCGACTTCCAGCTCGACGGCGCGACGGTCATGGTCGCTCCGGCCGACGGCTTCTACGCGACGCCGGGCCTCGGGAAGGACGAGGTCCGCATCGCCTACGTCCTGAAGGCCGAGGACCTGAAGGCCGCCTGCCGGGTCCTCGAGGCGGCGATCCCGGCCTACCGCACGGCGCGCGGACTCTGACCTCGGGCCCCCCATTCCGGCGCGATTCGATCAGGAGCCGGCTTCTTCGGAAGCCGGCTCTTGCATTTCCACGGAACGGGGCCCACATTCCTGCCAAGGGTCAGGCAGTCCCAGTTCAGGCGCATCTCTGACAGACTTGTTTTCCCCTGGTCGGCGAGGAACCACTCTCCGCCGCCCCCCTCCCCGCAGGCCAGGGACGCCGGGAGCGACGCTTTGAGGCACGCTCCCGGCAGCTTTTTGGGGCGACGTCATCGGGACGTCTCTCCCGATGTAAGGTTCTCCCGGTGAGGAACCCGCTTCCGGCCCTCCCGCTCGCCGTCCTCGCCCTCGCGACGCTCTCGACCGGTTGCCGCGACGCCGCCACGACCGGCTCCGGCCCTGTGGTCGGGCACGTGGCCGCCGCACCGCAGCCGTCCCCCACTCCCGTTCCGCCCGCGAGGCCCCCTCAGCCG
>CAZNSS010000024.1:0-15870 GCA_964575465.1 uncultured Holophagales bacterium
AGGCGCTCGGCGCCGCCGGTCTCGCCCCGCGCGGCCCGTGGTCCGCCTCCGCGGGCCTTTCCCTCGCGACCGGGCTGGGCATGTACGGCCACTCCGAGGTCTTCGGGGCCGCAGCCGCGGGAGCCTCGCAGGGCGGCTTCGACGGCCGGGAGTTCGCGGCACGGTACCTCCGCGACCTCCTCCCCCACGCGGCCGATCGGCAGAACCCCGGCGCCCTCGCGGCACGGCTCGCGAGCGCCGCCGGGATCGGCGGACCCCTCCTCGCTTCGATGACCGCCTGCGCGGGAGGGACCCAGGCGATCGGCGACGCCTTCCGCTGGATCCGCCGCGGGGAGGCGGACGTGGTCCTCGCGGGGGCTTCCGACTCCGAGATCTACCCCATGGGCCTCGCCTCCTTCTGCCTCCTCGGCACCCTCTCGCGGCGCAACGGAGAGCCCGCGCGCGCGAGCCGACCGTTCGACGGCGGGCGCGACGGATTCGTCCTCGGAGAGGGTTCGGGCTTCGTCGTCCTCGAGGAGCGGGAGCACGCCCGCGCGCGGGCCGCGGAGATCCTCGCCGAGGTGGCCGGATTCGGCTCCGCGTGCGATGCCTTCCGCGTGACGGACCCCCACCCGGAGGGCCTCGGGGCCGTCCTCGCGATGCGCCGCGCTCTCGACGACGCGGGCCTCTCGCCCGGAGACATCGGCTACGTCAACGCGCACGGCACGTCGACGCCGGGAGGCGACCGGGTGGAGGCGCGGGCGCTCCGGCAGGTCTTCGGCTCCCGGCTGGGCGCCGTCGCCGTCAGCTCGACGAAGTCGATGATCGGCCACCTCACCGTGGCCGCGGGGGCCGTCGAGGCGATCGTGACCGCGCTCTCGCTCAGGGACGGGCTCGTCCACCCGACGGCCAACCAGGAGTCGCCCGATCCCGACTGCGCGATCGACACCGTTCCCGAAGGGCGCCGGCGGGTCGACCTCCGCGCGGCGATGTCGAACTCCTTCGCGTTCGGCGGGCAGACCGCCTCCCTGGTCTTCGTGCGGGCATGAGGATCAGGCTCTCCCTGCCCCGCCCGGTCGCACGCGCCCTGGGCCGGCTCTACGGGCTCCTCCACCGGACGCTTCGCCTGGAGGGAATCCTCCCCGATGGCACCCGGGTGACCCCCGCCACCTACCCGTTCGGCAGGGAGATCTTCGCCTTCTGCGAGAGGGACGCCTTCGCCCTCGGCGGCATCCTGGGCCGGGCGCGGTTCACGACCCTGATCGCGCCCGGACGCGACGGCGACTGGGCGACCGAGGTCGTGACGTCGCTCGGAGGCGTGGTCGTGAGGGGCGCGACCGAAAGGGGCGGCGCGCAGGCGCTCGCACGGCTTCTCCGCGACCTTCCCGGGAACGACGGTCCCCTCGCCCTCGTCGTCGACGGACCGCTCGGCCCGTCGGGAGTCGCGAAGGGAGGAGCCGTCGTCTGCGCAGCCCGGACCGGCCGGCCCCTGCGCCCCGTGGGAGCGGCCGCGCGGCGAGCCCCCGTCCTGGGGCGGAGCTGGTCGAAGCTCTGGCTCCCGCTCCCCTTCTCGCGCGTCGTCGTCGTCGTCGGGGAGCCGCTGCCCGTGCCGGCCGAGCTCGATCGCCCGGGCCGGGAGCGCTTCGCCGTGGAGCTGACCGCCCGCCTGGCCGAGGCGCGCCGGCGCGCGCTCGAGGAGGTGGCGGCTTGAGGCGGTTCCTCGGGTACTGGCTCCTCCTCTCCCCGGCGTACCTCGTCGCCGCGGCCCTGTCGTCGTGGCTCCTCCTGAACCTCGTCGACCTGACGTACGAGGCCTTCGCGGCGTGGCTCCTCGTCCCCGTGGCGCAGGCCCTCGTCCTGGCGGCGAGCTCACGGAGCGCCCCGCTCTTCCCGGCCGGACGTCCGCCGCTCCTCGCGCTCGCACCCGTCGCGCTCGGACTCGGGGTCGTCGCCGCGGGGCTCTGGCGACCTCTCGACGCGCGGTGGGGCTTCCTCGTCTCCGGGAGCCTCCAGTGGGCTCTCCCCCGGGCCCTCGCGATCCTCGCCGGAACGGCCCTCCTCGCAGCCGGACTCCGCGCTCGAGAGGGACGGGTCCCGGTCGCGGCCCTGGGCACGCTCCTCTTCCTCGCGGGGCTCGACGCCGTGCGGCCGTACCTCGCGTCGCTCCCGGGTGCGCTCTTCCCGAAGCTCGGCCCGTTCCTCGGAGGCCTCGTCACCTGGGGCGGCCTCTTCGCGCTCCTCTTCGCCACGGCGCTCGCCGCGCAGCGGGAGCTCGAGGCGACGAGCGCGTGGGCCGCCCGCCTCCTCGGCGCCGCGCTCGCCGTTCTCTTCGGCGCCCTTCACGGCGCGCTTCTCCAGCTCTTCCTTCACCCGTGGCTCGAAGGGCCCTGGTCGCTCCTCGTCCCCGCCGCCCTCTCCGTCGCCGCCGCTCTCGCGGCGTCCGGCGGTCTCGCCGCGCTCCTCCGGCCCCGGGAGGGCGGGTGACGGCCGGCTCCTTCCTCCGCCCGCTGGTCCTGGCGCGCGACCTCCTCCTCACCCTCCTGGCGCTGCCGTTCCTCCTCCCCCTCCGCTTCCTTCCGTGGAACGCCGCCTGTGCCCTGGGAAGCTTCTACGGCCTGGCTGCGTGGACCGTCATGGGGACGGCGCGGCGCGCCGGCCTCGTCAACTTCCGGCGCGCTTTCGGCACGTCGATGTCACGCGCCGAAGCGGGCCGCGCCGTTCGCGCCGTCTTCGCGAGCCTCGGGAGGAGCCTCGCGGAAGGAATCCGCTTCTCGGCCGCGCCCTCCCGTGCAGGCGGCTCCTGGAAGTCGTTCTACGACGCCGAGGACCCCGACCTCGAGGCGCGGATCCTCGCCGACCCGCGCCCGAAGGTCTTCGTCACGGGGCACCTCGGCTCCTGGGAGGTCGCGATGCAGATGGTCGGCCTGGCGCTGGGAGGACGCGGCGCGGCGGTGGCCCGGCGTGTCGACAACCCTTTCCTCGACGCCCTGGCGCGGCGCGTGAGGTACGGCGACGGCGCCTTCATCGAGAAGAGAGGCGCGGTCGTGCCCGCTCTCGCCGCGCTCCGGTCGGGCAGGAGCGTGGCGGTCCTCCTCGACGAGAACGGTGGACGATCCGGCCCGTTCCCCCTCTTCTTCGGGCGCCCGGCCTCCACGCGCAAGACGCCGGCCCTTCTCTCCGCGCTCACCGGCGCGCCGATCGTCGTCGGCGCCGCCGTCCGCCGCGGGCCGCGTTTCCTCTTTCGGCTGGCTTTCTTCGAGCCCCCCGGCGGCAGCGCCCCGACTCCGCGCGACGTCGCCGACGCGACCGAGCGGATCGTCCGGATCTGGGAGGCGTGGGTCCGGGAGGACCCTCTCCAGTGGCGATGGATTCACTGGCGCTGGAAGACCCGCCCCGGCGGGGGCGAGGAGACCTACACCCGGCGCGACGTCGACGAGGCCTTCGCGACGGGCGCGCCCGGCGCCGAGGAGGTATCCACGTGATCGCTCCCTTCCCCGACCTTCGCGGCCGCGTCGCCGTCGTCTCCGGCGGGACCCGCGGCATAGGGCGAGCCGTCGCCCTCGGCCTCGCCGCCTCCGGTGCACGGCTCGTCCTCGGCTACCGCGCCGACGCCGCCGCGGCGGAGGAGACCGCCCGCGCCTGCGGGGCCCTCGGCGTCGAGGTCCGGACCGTCGCGGCGAATCTCGTCCACCCGGAGGAGGTTCGGTCGTTCGTCGCGTCGGCCGGGGACCGGCTCGACGTTCTGGTCCACGCCGCCGCGCTCGGCTCCTTCAAGCCGCTCCTCGACGTGAAGCCCGCGCAATGGGACCTGACTCTGGCCGTGAACGCCCGCGCCTTCCTCCTCCTCGCGCGGGAGGCGTCGGAACGGATGCCGGACGGGGGGCGGCTCGTCGCCCTCTCGAGCCTCGGCGGGTCGCGTTTCATACCGGAGTACGGCGCCATCGGTCCGTCGAAGGCGGCCCTCGAATCCGTCGTCCGGACTCTGGCCGTCGAGCTCGGCCCGCGCCGGATCCTCGTCAACGCGGTCTCGGCGGGGCTCGTGCCGACGCGGTCGGTGAAGCTCCACCCGCGGTTCGAGGAGCTCGCCGCCCACGCGCGTCGGGCCTCTCCCCTCGGGCGCCTCGGGACGCCGGAGGAAGTGGCCGCTGCCGTCCTCTACCTCGTCTCGCCTCTCGCCACCTGGGTCACGGGGCAGACCCTCGTCGTCGACGGGGGCGCCAGCCTCGCGACCTGAACGACGCAGCGCAGGCGAGCGAGACCCGTTCCTCTGCCCACCGCCCGGCCAGGGTCGTAGAATCCTCAGGCCGAACAGGCAGGAGGAGAGCGGCGAAATGGTGAACACCGTCCTCGAATCGGGATCGGCCCGGCTCGTGCGTCTCCAGGACGCGCTGGATGCGGCCCGCGCCAGGGGGTCCCGGGAGTACGACGCGCTCTTCGACGCTCCGCCCGACGGGATGAGCGTCCACGAAATCAACCTCGAGAAGGTCCTCGTACGCGTGAGTCGCGCCCACGAGAGGGTTCTGGGCTACCCGCCGGAGGAGATGAAGGGGCAGCCCGTGTCCCGCTTCATCATCCTGAAGGAAGCCTCCGAGATGGCGATGGCGCGGAAGCTCTCGGGGGGAGGGACGCTCGAACCCTACGCCCGCGCTTTCGTCAAGGCCGACGGTACCGGCATCACCCTCCTGCAGCTGGATCGGCACCTCATCGGCGCCGACGGAAAGATCACCGGCATCCGAACGGTGCTGATGCCGATTTCCCCCGCGCCGTCCTCGGGGAGCTTCACCCGCCCGCCGGGATTCCCGTCGTAGGCCGGACCGGGAAGCTCTCCGGTCAGGTCGGGACGACCTGCTCGTATCCCGGGATGCCCCTCAGTCGAACCACCCGTTCACGTCGAGGATGAAGTGGACGGTGCCGGCAGAGCCGTTGACGACCTTGAAGCCCGTGCCGTCCGTCGCCAGGAGGAGCATCGAGTTGTTCGAGCTGATCCTGCCGGGACGGAGCGCGATCGTCGAGGCGACGGGAGCGCTCGCGAGGTTCGCCGGGTAGAGGAGCAGGCTGCCCGTGCCCGCCGGTTGCGTGACCGACACGTTGACCGAGAGCGCCCGGGCCGTGCCGGGGATGCCGCATCGCCCGACGGGAGAGAACGTCCGGGTCCCCGCCGCGGCCAGGATCGGCGCCGCGGCGTCGGGGCCCGCGACGTTCCGCGTGTCGAGGACGCGGCAGGGCGTGAGGGGGTGGAATTTCGTCCCCGAGCCGGGAGCGACGACGCTGACCGGGGCGCTCGCCTGCGACGACGGGCAGCTGGCGGCGCTCGTTTCGGTCACGAAGAGGGTCGTCGTTCCGAGGGCCCCCGTCGTGAAGGTGATCGCGTTCCCCGTGGTCGCGGACGTGATCGTCCCGTTCGTGATCGACCACGCGTACGTGCTCCCCGCGTGCAGCGCCACCGACGCGATCAGCCCGGTGGCCCCGGAGGCCGCCCACGGCGGGGCCGTGATCGCGGGTGTCGCCGGGATCGGGTTCACGGTGACCACGGTCGCGGGAGAGGTCCCGGGAACGCCGCTCACCGTCACGGTGACGGTGTAGCTCCCGGGCGTGGTCGCGGCGATGGCCTGCGACGTCTGCCCGCCCGGGCTCCAGAGGTAGCTGACGCCGGCGCCGGGCGCGATGCTCGCGGTGAGCGTCACGCTGCCGCCCGCGCAGAAAGTCGTCGGCCCGGACGGTGTGATCGTGGGAGAGGGAGGTGGCGGACCTCCCGAGGGATTGATCTCGAGGTGGTTCGTCGCCCCCGACAGGTCCCGGGCCAGCGTGATCCAGAGCTCGCTCGCGGCCGCCCGCAGCGACGGGTAGTAGTCGGCATCCTGCGTGAGAGTGACCCCGCCGAGCTTCACGACCGGCCACGACGCGGTGTAGGCGCCGACGATCAGGAGGGGCTTCTTCAGCGTCCCTGCCCCGACGCCGACGTTCGCGTCGAGGCGGTTGTCGCTCGCGCGGGCGTTGAAGGCGAGGGCACCGTAGACATGGTTGTGGCCGGCCGGGACGAACGTCACGTTGTCGGCCCGGGCGACGCCGGCGGGGCCGCTCGCGACGACGCTCCCGATCGTCGCGGAGAGCGAGAGGGACTGGACCGTCTCCACCTGCGACACCTGGGCCTCGACGGGACCGGCGCTGTGGGGGCCGAGGACGACGAAGACCGAGTAGCTCTTCTTCGGCCAGCCGGGGGCGGTGTTCCCCGAACCGTCGTAGAGCGCGTAGGACTGCTGCCCGAGGAACCCGTACTGAGTCCCCCAGGTGAGCCGGGCGTTGTTGTTCGAGCTCGGGCTCGGCCCGATGGAGAAGGCGTTCGCCTGGTAGGGCCAGCTGTCCTGCCACGGCATGACCCTCGCGCCCCCGGCGTTCCCGCCCGCCGACGTCGTCCCCCAGTACGGCGTGATGTCGTGGTAGAAGGGATTGCGCCCGCCTGCCGCGTCCTGCTGCGCGTTCGGCTGCGTCTGGACGAGACCCATCGTGGCGTTCGTCGACGCGATCCAGAGCTTCACGTACGGGACCGTGTTCGCGACGTTCCAGGTCCAGGAGCTGTCGAGCGTCACGGGGGCCGTCGTGCTCGTGAACCTGTAGCGGTCCCCCCAGGCGACGCCCGAGATGTCGGCGGCACCCGCGCCGTCGATGTTCAGCTCGCCGTAGGGGGCCCGCGAGTCGTCCCAGAAGGTGTTCACCGGGACGCCGGAGAGGTCCCAGGTCACGGCCCAGAGCGGGTTGTCGCGGCCGGTCGAGAAGACCCAGTCGATGGTGACGGGGACGGTCCGCGCCACGACGGGCTGCGTCGTCGAGCAGTTGCGCGGGTAGTTCTGGGTGAACCGGAAGACGGCGTGGTGCCGTCCCTCGAAGACGCGCTGCCAGGTCCCGGCGAAGTACCCGCCCAGGGGCGAGTCGTCGCCGATGCAGCTGCTGTTGGCCGCGTGGGAGACGACGTACCCGAACCCGGCGTAGCCTCCGTTGCCGTAGTTCGTGACACCCGCGACGCGCGTGGAGTCGTCGGGCATCCGGTAGCGGAACTCGCGCAGGGCGCCGCCGCGGACCCCGCCCGGCCCGGCCCCCGCGTCGTTGTAGGCGAGGACGGCGACGCGGGGCTTCCCCGCCGAGTCGGTCCAGGTGAAGCGGTCGCTCGCCATCGAGGAGACCGTCACGCCGTGCTCGACCTGGAGCGCGTTCGCCGGGGGCGGCGCCGAGGCGGCGAGGAGGCTCACGTCGTCGACGTAGAGGATCTGCTGGGTCCCGCCGACGTCGCTCTGCAGGTCGATCCGGTCGAAGGAACCCGAGTAGGAGAGCGGCGCCTGGCCGAAGACGACCGTGACCTCCCTCCAGGTGTTCGCGGCGAGCGCCCCGCCCGAGACCCAGGTGTCGAGCCCGGCGTTCGCGACCTCGACGTCGTTCAGCTGTAGGTGGACACGCAGCTGCTGTCCGCCCGCGGCGCCCCCGTGGACCCAGAAGTGGAGCGTCGGATACTGCGCCGTCGAGAAGTCCTGCGTCGCGTGCGCGAACGACACGGCGTTGTAGTTGTTCCCCGCGAACGAGATCGACTTCGTGCCGCCGTGGACCGGGGTCGTGGCGGCGAAGCTCGTTCCCCCGCCCCAGGAGTAGTCCTCGAACCCGCTCTGCAGCGCGTCGTCGTAGACGGGAACGTCCTGCGCACGCACGGCCGGCGCGGCGAGGAGAAGCGGGAGAACCAGTCGCAGGATCTGGAACCTGGGCATGGGCTTTACCTCGCGCGAAGGCGCGTGGGGTCGGTGGATCGATCTTGAGGACGCTGGAGGCGGACACTACAGCCCGGCGGCCTTGCGGCACAAGGAATCGGTGCACCGGCGTCCGGCAGCGGCTCCGCCACCGATAATCGACATTCCTGTCGCTCGAGACGTCAGGATTCGACCGTGAACCTGATCCTCCTCTTCCCCGACGACTTCGCCCCGGACGGCACCGCGCGGCTCACCGGCCGACGCGCCCGGCACGTCCACGAGGTCCATCGCGCGCGGGTCGGCGACCATCTGACCGTGGGCCGCGTGAACGGCCCGGTGGGGAAGGGGACGGTCCTCCTCGTCGAGCCGGACGAGGTGCGCCTCTCGGTCCGCCTGTCGGAGGAACCGCCGCCGCCGACCGGGCTCGACCTCCTCCTCGCGATGCCCCGGCCGAAGGTGCTCCGCCGCGTCCTCCAGTCCGCCGCGTCGCTCGGCGCGCGCCGCGTCGTGCTGGTCAACGCACAGCGCGTGGAGAAGAGCTACTTCGACACGCCGTTCCTGACGCCCGTGGAGATCGAGAGGAACCTCGTCCTCGGGCTGGAGCAGGCGCGTGACACGGTCCTTCCCGAGGTGTCGGTGCGCAGGCTCTTCAGGCCCTTCGTCGAGGACGAGCTCGAGGCCTTCTGGCCGGGTGCAGCCTGCTCCCGGCTGCTCGCCCACCCCGCCGCCGCGCGCGGACCGTCGGCCTGCGACCTCGGGGCGGCCGGGTCCGCGGCGGTGATCGCCATCGGTCCCGAGGGCGGGTGGGTTCCCTTCGAGCTCGAGCTTCTCGAGGCCCACGGATTCCAGCCGTTCGGCCTGGGCCCCAGGATCCTCCGGGTCGAGACCGCGGTCCCCTTTGCCTTCGGCCAGGTCCTGCTCGCGCGGACGCGGACCGCTGGCGAGTCCGAGAGAAGAGCCCGCCGGGACGAGACGCGTTAACGCGTCGTCCCGGACGAACGCGACGTTCGTACCCGACCGTGTGGGAGCCGGACTAGACTCGATCCGGGAGGCACGGAATGAGAGCACCTCGCCGCCTCGGAACCGTCGTGTCGCTGTCGGTCTGCCTCGCGGGACCGGCCGCCGCGCAAGCGGAAGGGAAGGCGCCGCCCCAGACACCCGGACGCCTCGAGCTCCCGAAGGAACAGGCCTCCTGGTCGGGAGAGATCCCGCCCGGCGGGACCCTCGAGGTCAAGAGCCTGGTCGGACGGATCCGGTTCGAGCAGGCGACCGGCACGGCCGCTCTCGTCGAGATCCGGCGCGTCGTTCCGCCCGGCGTCGAGGACGATCCGGTCATCCACGTCGTCACCCACGAGAAGGGCGTGACGATCTGCCCCGTCTACCCGTCGACGAACCCGAAGAAGCCCAACGAGTGCATCCCGGGGCGCGGGAAGGGCAGGATGAAGTCGGAGCTGTGGGAGAAGGGGGTCACCTTCGAGTACGTCGTCCACGTCCCTGCGGGCGTCTCCTTCGCGGCAGAGACGACAACCGGAGAGATCACGGGGACGCTCCTGGAGAGCGACGTCGACGTGAAGGCGTCCAGGTCGGAAATCCTCGTCGTCACCGGCCGGAACACGAAGGCAGAGGGCCTCGGCCCCGTCACCGTCCGGCTCGCTCCGTCGACGGTGGAGCGCCGCATCGACGTCCGGGCCATGAACAACCCCGCCACCGTCCTCTTTCCGCCCAGGACGAGGTACTCCTATTCCGTCAGCGTGCTCAACGGACAGATACGAGCGGCCGACGGCCCCAAGATCGAAACCCTCAGCCAGATCAGGAAGGCATCGAAGACCGGCGGGCCGTCGTCCGGACCGCTCGCCACCGTGAGCATCGACACCATCAACGGGGATGCCGTCCTCGCTCTTGCACCCGACTGAGGCCGGGAGGAGCCCCTCTTCCGCCGGTACGGGCCCCGCGCGCTTCAGCCCGGGCCGCGTCTCCTGTGCCCCGCCCGGCCCGGCCGGTAGCCCGAGGTCCCCGCGTCCTCCGCGTGGACGTACGTGCTCTCCCGGGCTTCCCTCCGCCGCGCCTCGACCGCCTCTCGCGGCGGGTTCTGGGGGACCAGGCACTGAGGCCCGCTGCCGATCAGGTCGCTCCGCCCCGCCTCCGTCAGCGCCTCGTGGACGGCGAACCAGTTCTCGGGCCGGAAGAACTGCATCAGCGCCCGCTGGACCTTACGGTCGTTCAGCCTCGTGACGGTCTTCACCGGCTCGAGCGTCTGCGGGTCGAGGCCCGTCCAGTACATGCAGGTCGCGATGTCCATCGGCGCGGGGATGAAGTCCTGCACCTGCCGCGGCTTGTATCCGTGCGCCTTCAGGAAGAGGGCGAGCTCGATCATCTCGCCGACGCCCGAGCCCGGGTGGCTCGCGATGAAGTAGGGAACGAGGTACTGCTCCTTCCCGGCCTTCGCGCTCGCGCGGTCGAACGTCTCCGCGAAGGTCTCGAACGACGCGGACGACGGCTTCTTCATGAGGTCGAGGACCTCGTCGCTCCGGTGCTCCGGCGCCACCTTCAGGTGCCCGCCGACGTGGTGGGTGGCCAGCTCCTCGACGTACCTGTCGTCGAGGTTGGCGAGGTCCATCCGGATGCCGCTCGCGATGTTGACCCTCTTCACGCCCGGAACGGCTCGGGCCGCGCGCATCAGGTCGATCGTCGGGCCGTGGTCGGTCCCGAGGAGGACGCAGATCTTCGGGTGGATGCACGAGAGCCGCCGGCAGACCGCCTCGACCTCCGGGCGGGTGCAGCGCATCTGGTACATGTTCGCCGTCGGCCCGCCGAGGTCGCTGATCGTCCCCTTGAAGTCCGGGGCGCTGGCGACCGTGACGACCTCGGCGAGGATCGACCTCCTGCTGCGGCTCTGGATGACGCGCCCCTCGTGCATCGTGATGCTGCAGAAGGTGCAACCCCCGAAGCAGCCCCGCATGATCTCGATCGAGTCGCGGATCATCTCGAACGCCGGGATCGGCTCGTCGTAGCGGGGGTGCGGACGGCGCGCGTACGGCAGGTCGTAGATCGCGTCCATCCGCGCCTCGTCGAGCGGCAGGCACGGGGGGTTGAGGACGGCCTTCCGGTCGCCCTGCGCCTGGACGAGGCGGCGCGCGTTGAACGGGTTCGTCTCCTGGTGGAAGGTCCGCGTCATCTTCGCGAAGGCGAGCTTGTCGGCGGCGACCTCGGGCAGGCCCGGCAGCTCGAGCGTCTTCCAGGGAGAGGACGCCGGCGGCGCGGGGAGCTCTTCCTTCATGCCGAGGAGGTAGGCCACTCCGCGGAGGTCCCGGAGGTCCTTGACGCTCTCGCCGGCGCGGAGGCGCTCGGCGACGGCGACGATCGTCTCCTCGCCCTTCCCGAACGCGAGGAGGTCGGCCTTCGAAGGGACGAGCATCGACGGGCGGACCGTCTCGGACCAGTAGTCGAAGTGCGCGATCCGGCGCAGCGACGCCTCGATCCCGCCGATGACGACGGGCACTCCGGGAAACGCCTCGCGGCAGCGCTGCGCGTAGACCGGCGTCGGGCGGTCGGGGCGAAGCCCGATCCTCCCGCCGGGCGAGTAGGCGTCGTCGTTGCGCCGCTTCCGGCTCGCCGTGTAGTGGTTGATCATCGAGTCCATGTTCCCGGCCGAGACGGCGTAGAAGAGGCGCGGGCGGCCGAGCGCGCGCCACGCATCGGCCGAGCGCCAGTCGGGCTGGGGCAGGATCGCGACCCGGAAGCCGCGGGACTCGAGGACGCGGCCGAGGACGGCCATCGCGAAGCTCGGGTGGTCGACGTAGGCGTCGCCGGTCACGAAGACGACGTCGACGGCGTCCCAGCCGAGGGCCCGGATCTCCTGCGCGCTCGTCGGGAGGAAGGGCGCGCCGCGCGGGGCGGAGGGAAGGCTTCTCTGCGAGGCGCGGTCGGCGGGCATCGGCCACATCGTGCCCGAAAACGGCGACGCGCGCGCGGCCGGGGTCCCCGGACCGGGCGTCGTGTGCCACCATCGGCGCGACGTGAACGGCGACGCTCCGGCACCGGGGCCGGGAACGATCTTCCGGTTCTGGCTTCCGCTCGCGGCCACGTGGCTGATGATGGCGGCGGAGGGCCCGTTCGTCGCGGCCCTCGTCGCCCGCCTGCCCGACCCGAAGCTCAACCTGGCCGCGTTCGGAGTGGCCCTCGCCCTCGCCTTCGTGGCCGAGTCTCCCATCATGATGCTCCTCGCCGCCACGACCGCCCTGGCGCGCGACCGGGAGAGCCTGCGGCGGATGTGGCGCTTCTCCCTCCTGATGAACGGCGGCGTGACGGCGGTGATGGCCCTCCTCGCGCTGCCCCCGGTCTTCGGCCTGATGGCCTCCGGAGTGCTGGCGCTCCCGCCCGAGGTGGCGAACCGGGCGCAGCTCGCGGTGGCGGTCTTCCTCCCCTGGCCCGCGGCGATCGGGTTACGCCGCTTCCAGCAGGGAATACTCATCGGCGCGGGACGGACGCGCCTCGTGGCGTACGGCACCGTGGTGCGCCTCTCGACGATGGCCGCCGCAGGGACCCTCCTCTACCTCCGCGGCGGGATCGACGGTGCCGTCGTGGGGGCCGCCGCCCTGTCGTCGGGAGTCGTCGTCGAGGCGGTCGTCTCGTGGGCCTGGGCCCGGGCCGACCGCCGGCGCCTGAGGGCCACCTTCCCCGTCACGCCGGGCGAGGTCCCGACGATGGCGGACATCCAGCGCTTCTACTGGCCCCTCGCGGTGACCCCGCTCATGAACATGGCCTCGCAGCCCCTGGTGACCTTCTTCGTCGGCCGCGGCCACCTCCCGATCGAATCGCTCGCCGTCCTTCCCGTCGTCAACTCCTTCGCCTTCCTCTTCCGTTGCCCGGCGCTGGCGTTCCAGGAGGTCGTCATCGCCCTGGGGCGAGGCGGCGAGGCGGCCCTCCGTTCCCTGCGCCGCTTCGCCGTCTTCCTGGGCGGGCTCTCGTCCCTGGCGATGGCGGCCGTCGTGCTGACGCCCGCGGCTGGGCTCTGGTTCGCCACGGTGACGGGCCTGGGGCCGGACCTGGTTCCGCTCGCCCGCCGCGCCGCCGCGGTCCTGATCGCCATGCCGCTCGCGGCGGCCGTCGTGGTCTGGATGCACGCCCGTCTCGTCCTGCTCCGGACGACGCGCCTCGTCACGTGGGGCACCGTGCTGGAGCTGATCGTGATCGCGACTGCCCTGTTCACGGGCATCACCTTCGGCCGGGCGCCCGCCGCGATCGTCGCCACGACGGCCATCCTGGCCGGCCGCTGGGCGGGCGCGCTCTTCCTCCTGGCCGCGCGCAGGGGGCAACCGCCGGCGCGTCCCGCGCCGCCCGGAGCGCCGATCGCCTGACGCCGTCCGCCGGGAGCTACGGGCTCTTCGTCTTTGCCGGGGCCATGCCGGCCTCGGGCTTCCCGTCCGCCGCGGGCGGTTCGGGCGGCAGGGGCTTTCGCGGCAGGAGCCCGTCCCGCTGCGCCGCGTGCCACGCGAACGACGCGATCACGGCCGAGGCCTGCATCAGGTCGCCCTTCGGGACGCGCTCGAAGACGTCCATGTTCGAGTGGTGGGTCCGCGACATGTAGTCGAGCTCGTCCTGGATGAACTGGAACCCGGGGAGCCCGACACCGTCGAAGCTCTGGTGGTCGGTGCCTCCGGTCCGCTTCATCGTCACGGCCGTCGCGCCGGTGTCGCGGAACGGCACGAGCCACGCCTCGAAGACCGGCACGACCTCGGCGTTCTCCTGCGTGTAGATCCCCCGGATCTTTCCTCCCCCGTTGTCGAGGTTGAAGTAGGCCGCGAGCTTCGCGTAGTCGGGCTTCGTCGTCAGCGGCCCGGTGGGGCGTCGCATGGAGAAGGGAGTGTCGTCGTCCGGCTTCTCCTTCGGCTCGGGACGCGAGGCGAGGTGCGAGGCGACGTAGGCCCTCGACCCGAGGAGGCCCTGCTCCTCGCCCGTCCAGAGCGCGACGCGGATCGTCCGCCGCGGCTTCAGGCCGGCGGCCTTCAGGATCCGGACCGCCTCCATCACCGCCGAGACGCCGGCCGCGTTGTCGGTGGCGCCGGTGCCGGCCTGCCAGGAGTCGAGGTGCGCGCCGACGAGGACGACCTCGTCCTTCCGGTCCGTCCCCGGGATCTCGGCGATCACGTTTCCGGACGCGATCGGGTCCTCCGGCGTGAACGTCACCTTCACGTCGATCTCGAGCTCGACCTCGACTTTCCGCTCCAGGAGGCGGACGAGCCGTCCGTAGCTCTCCGCTCCGACGGCGAGCGACACCGGCTGGGGCGGGTCGTCCTTCTTCCAGCCGCCGTCGCCCCCCTGGACGAAGACCGTCCCGTCGTCGCCCCGCGATCCGTCGATCCACGCGAGGACCTTCTCCTCGAGGAGGAACGGCGCGAGCTTCCTGCGGAACCGGCGCTCCCGCTGCATCCGCTCGCGGTCGGCCGGGGAATAGCGGCCGCGTCCGCCCGGCTCGAAGCGGACGACGTCCTCGAGCTCCTTCTCCGTGTACCGGCTGGCGTCGGCCTTCTCGCCGAGCTTCACCTCCGGCGGCGCGGACGTGAGGACGACCTTCCCCTCGAGCTTGCCCTTCCACGCGGCCAGGTCCTCCTCCTTCTCGAGCCTCGCGTAGACCGCCCTGCCCCGCCGGGGGCCGTCGGTCCCCGGCGTCCAGGCCTTCGGGAAGGCCTCGATCGGCGTCACGGCGGGCGCGACCATGTGGACCGCGACGCGATCGAAGGTCCAGCCGCGACCGAACGGAACGGGGTCGATCCGGGCGCCCGAGAGCCCCCACTCCTCGAGCTGCCCCCTCGCCCACTCGGCAGCCTGCCGGTAGGCCGGCGAGCCCGTCACGCGCGGGCCGAACTCGTCGGTCAGCTTCGAGAGCGTCTCCTGGGCCTTCGAGCGGTTGAACGCCTCGTCCCGGATCCGCGTGACCGCGGCGAGGTCGACCTTCTCGTCGGCGGCGAGACCCGCGGGGACGAGGACGAGGGCGGCGAGGAGGGACGCGGTGGCGGCTCGGATCATCGATGGCTCTCCTGCGAGTCCGCGGCGAGGCGGGGAGTCGTGTCGGCGGAATGTAGCAGCCGCGGGTGTCCTCGCGCCGGAGAGCCCCGGCTCATCCCTCGTCGCCACCCGCCGCGCTTCCCGCGGAGGCCCACGCCGCGGGCTCGTGGAGCGGCCGCTCGGCGAGCGTGCCGTCGTCGAGGCGGATCCACGACTCGAAACCGCGCTCGCCCTCCCGCAGGCGGATGACGCGGGCCCCGCGCGCGAACCCTTCGCGGCCGTACCCGCCGTAGCCACCGCTGCGTCCGTAGCAGAGGCGCACGCCCCAGAGGTCTCCCTCGAAGTCGTTCACGTGGTCGTGGCCGACGAAGGTCCCCAGGACGTCCCCGGCCTCGAGGAAGGCGGCGAAGAGCCCGGAGTTCACGGCGGAGGTGCAGACGGCCTCGTGCCTTGCGCCGAAGCAGGGACGGGTCTCCCAGAGCTCCCCGTACTCGGGAAGGGGGATGTGGAAGAACGCGAGCGCGGGAAGCGGTTCGGGCCGGGGGGCCCCGCCGGCCCGCGCGACGTACTCCGCGGCGAGCGCCCGGGCCGCTTCCCGGTACCAGGCGACCTGCGCCCCGGAGAACCAGGCGTAGTCGCCGACGCCCCGGTCGTTGCTCCCGCCCGAGTCGAGGACGTAGAGGGCCGCGGCCAGCGTCTCCGCACGCGCGGAGCGGATGCGCAGGACGTAGTGCCCGGCTCCCGGCAGCTCTTCCGGGCCGCGCTCGGCGAGACAGCCGGCGTGCCCCTCGAGGACCGCGAGCATCTCGAGGCGGGACATCGGCCCCTCGTCGTCGTGGTTCCCGAAGGCGAAGGCCCACGGAAGACCGCGAGCCTCGATCGGGGCGACCACGCGGCGAAGCCCTTCGCCCGGGTCGCGGCTGCCGCGGCCCTCCACGACGTCGCCCGTGAGGACGACGAGGTCCGGCTTCTCGAGGTCGAGAACGGCCCCGGCGAGCTCCACCGTCCGAAGGTCCTCGGGCTCGCCGTCGTGCCAGTGGAGGTCCGTCAGCTGCACGATCGTGAAGCTGCCGTCGGCGCGGAAGCGGAGGGGCGCGCGGGCCATCCCGATCGGAGGTTAGCAGGCGCCTCAGCCCGGCGTCCGCTCCGCCGCGGG
>CAZNSS010000025.1:0-15194 GCA_964575465.1 uncultured Holophagales bacterium
GCCTCCTTCTCGAAGAAGTAGACCTTGTGGATGTGGCTCCTCACGGCCGTGATCTCGCGGAAGAAGGCCCTGCAGGAGTCGACGAGGTGCTGGGTCGCCTGGGAGCCCGCCCTCGCGAGCGCGACGTAGTCCGGCGCGAGGTCCTCGGGCACCTCCGGCCGCTCGACCTCGAACTGGCCCAGCGTCTGCTTGGCCTGGTCGATGACGTTGTCGAGGTTCTCGAGGAGGCCGAGGACGTCGCCGCGGTGATCCGGGATCAGCGACTCGGCGTAGAGCCGCGTCTCCACCTCGCGGCGGAGCGCGTCGGCCTTCGCCTCGAAGACGCCGATCGCCCTGCGCCGCTCCTCGAAGCTCGCCTGGTCGCCGCGGAGGTAGTCGTCGACCCCCTGCTCGAAGACGAGGCACCCCTCGCTCACGGCGTCGAGGAACTGGTCGATCTGGCTCTCGAGAGCGCGCGTGCGGCGGAACAGAAGGCTCAACGGGCACCTCCGGCGAGGTCGCGGAACAGGTAGAGGTAGAGGCCCGCGACGGCCACGATCAGGGGAAGGAAGAGCGGGACGCGAGCCGCGGGCTTGAAGCGGACCTTCGCGGCCACGCGGTGCGCCGGGTCGAGGCCCGGCTCCCTGAGCCGGATCCCGTCGCGACCGTCGACGCGGATCACGTCGAAGGGCCGCGTCGCGGAGGTCTCCCCGTCCTCGGGGACCGTCTCGACGATCGTGTTCACGCGGAACCCCGGCGGGAGGAGGAAGGTCCCCTCGTACCGGCCGCAGGCGATCACGGTGGCGTTCACGAGCTCGTGGGAGAACGTCCGGTTCCCGAACGCCGCGGACCTGCCGAAGTCGACGAACCCCGGGACCGTGAAGGCGACCTCGACCGGCGCCTTCTCCGGCGGGAGGGTGACGGCGAGGAGCGGAAGGCCTCCGGCGATCGTCTCGACGCGCGCCGAGAGCGCCCCGGTGGCCTTCAGGCTCCCGAGGTCCGCCTTCGCGTGCCCGAAGGGGAGTCGGACCTCCTCCCCGGGCGCGCCGGTGACGTCGATGACGAGCCGGACCTTCGCGGAGCCGTCGGTCTCGAGGCGGATCTCCTCCGAGTAGCGGCTCACGGTCGCCCCCAGGGCCGGGCCCGCCGCGATGGCGAGGAGGACGAGGAGAAGGACGAAGAGGAGGAAGAGGGCCGGGGGGCGACCCGAGGTCGGCGCCCATCGGACCCCCGCGGGACGCCCTTCCTTCATCACCGGCATGCGCGCGCTCATGTCAGCTCCCGAACCCCGGCGTGACGCCGAGGACCCGGAACCACGTGAACCCGAAAGCCCAGAACAGGAGGACCCCGACGATCGTCATCACCGCGCCGTACTTGACGTTGTCGAGGACCGAGTACTGCCCCGTCGTCAGGAAGATGACGTTGGGCTTGCCGCTGATCGGGAGGCCGATGACCCAGTCGATGGTGAAGGCCGACGGCAGGGCGAGCCAGACCGGGTTCCAGCCGAGCTGCTGCGCGATTCCGATGACGAACGGGATCATGATGATCGTCCGCATCGTCTTCGACGTGAAGAAGTAGTGCGAGACGAGGTTGATCGCGATCACGGCCATGTAGACGGGCCAGAAGCTCATCCCCGGACCGAAGTGGGCCGCCGCGAAGATCTTCCCGATGACCCACCGGGCCGCGCCCGTCGCGTCGAGGGCGAGGCCTCCGGCGTAGGCCCCGGCGCTGAAGAGCATCAGGTTCCACGGGATGTCCGCGTCGCTCCACTTCAGGAGGCCGATCCGCGGCAGGAAGGCGAGGACGCCGCCGACGATCGCGGCGAAGACGGGGCTGATCTCGAAGCCGAACCACCCCATGTGGAACCGGTCCGTCACCCAGAGGAAGATGACGACGCCGAAGATCGCGGCGCCCCTCTTCTCCTCGAACGAGAGCGGCCCGAGCCGCGCGAGCTCGGCCCTGAAGGTCTCGAGCCCTCCCTCGATCCGGGGCTTGTGGTTCTCGGGCTCGATCCGGAAGAGGAGCTTCGGCCCGATCCAGCCGCAGATCGCCATTCCCGCGAGGGCCACCGGGAGCGAGGCGAAGAGCCAGTCGGTGTAGTAGATCTTCTTTCCGGCCATCCCGAAGAGGAACGACAGGGCGATCAGGTTCGCCGTGCTCCCCGTCATGAAGCCCGAGGAGAAGATGTTGATCCCCATCAGGCTCTGCAGGAATAGGTTCCGCCCGACGTTGTTCGGCGCCTCGGCGCTGGCGCCGTAAACCGCGGCCACGACGAGGAGGATCGGGAGCGTGATGACCGAGCGCGCCGCCGTCGCGGGGATGAGCGGGGCGAGGAGGAGCTGGAGGACGAGGAACGCCACGAGCGTCGGGATCGCTCTCGCGCCCCACCGGGAGACCAGGCCGAGCGCGAGCCTCTTGGCGAGGTTCGTCTTGATGAGGATCGAGCTCAGGACGAACGCCATGACGTTGAGCCAGATGACGTCGAGCCCGAGGACTCCCAGGACGTCGCCCCCCGGCCTGACGTCGAGGAAGACGAGGAGGACGATGAGCGTCAGGGACGTGACGAACGTCGGGACGGGCTCGGTCACCCACCAGACGAGAGCGAGGAGGAAGCAGGCCAGGGCCGCCTGCCCCGCGGCGGAGAGCCCGGCCGGGGCCGGGTAGAAGTAGATCGCGGCGAAGACGGCGAGCCCGCCCGGGAACCCGAGGTACTTCATCCACCTCTCCGAGGGGGTGAGGGCCCCCTTCGGAGCGGACGAGAACTTCGTCTTCGAGAGGTCGAGCAGGTCCCTCAGCCGATCCTGGTGTTCCTGCCCGTTCCCCGCGCTGCTCACCGCCGTTCCCGCGCCCATCTTCTCACCAGGTCTTGAACGGCTTCTTCACCAGGTTCGAGTTGAAGTAGCGCGGATCCGAGGAGACGTCCTCGCCGACCCACTCGGGGAGCGGGGGCTTCTCGTCGGCGCTCTTCAGCTCGACCTCGGCCACCACGAGCCCGTCGTTGTCGCCGTGGAACTCGTCGACCTCCCACGTGAAGCCGTCGAGGGGGATCTTGTAGCGCGTCTTCTCCACGAGGGGCTTCTCGCACAGGCCGTCGAGCATCGCGTTCGCGTCGGCCGCCGGCACCTCGTACTCGAACTCCGCGCGGGTCACGCCCGTCGTCACGCCCTTGATCGTGAGGAACCCCTTCTCGCCGACCGTCCGGACGCGGACCGTCCGCTCCTTCACGGTGGAGAGGTACCCCTGCCTGTAGACGGTCCCCGCGGCGAGGGCCTTCCAGGCCGCGCCCTTGACGAGGAACTTCCGTTCGATTTCCTTACCCATCTTCGACCTCCGTCGTTCGCGTTCAAGAAGGGCGGGCGCGGCCGGTCCGCGCCCGCCGGGAGGAGGAGGGATGCAGACCGGTCAGGCGACCGGCTGCCGGGCGAACCGCTTGAGCGCCTTGATGTAGTTCGTGTTCTCGAACTTGTCGAGGCCGAGCTTGCGAACGGTCGCGATGACGAGCGCAGGGTCCTCGTGCTCGACCGCGGCGGTCCGGATCGGCTGTCCGTCGAACGTCAGGTTCGCGAGCTCGACGATGCAGCCGTCCACCGTGAGGCCGAACCGCTCCTTGGCGACCGCGACGGCGCGAAGGTGCGCGTGCGGGGCCACGACCTCGGAGAGGAACTCCTCGAGCGTCCAGGCCTCGCGGCCCGACGCCGGGAGCGTCACGCCCCAGGCCGCGCAGACCTGGTCGAGCACCTCGCGCGTCAGGGGGAAGCCCGACTTCAGGACCGGGTTCCACTGCTCGAGCGTGTCGGCGTTGACGTTCTCGAGCTTCTTGATGTCCATCAGCCCGTCGCGGATCTTGGTGTTGTTCGGGCTGTCGAACGAGACGATGTAGGTCTCGGCGCTGGAGCGCGCTTTCGCCTCGCCGTGGGAGCGGATGTTCGTCTCGGCCTCGCCGAAGCTCTCGCCGAACGTCCGGTATTCCCAGCGGGGGATGATGACGGGGGCCGCGTTGCTCATTTTCGACTCCTGGCACAGGCGGTACGGATTCCCGTCCGCGGGTTCGTCGTCGGGACGGCGGCCGCCGGGGTAGCCTTCGAGGGCCCCGGGCGGCCGCCCTGCCGGGCTTCTAGAAGTTGAACTGGAACCGGAACTGGACCTCGTCGAAGTCGTCGCCCGCGATGCCGCCGTAGACGGCCTTCGGCTTGGCGTACTCGTCGTTGTTGACGTTGGTCCAGTCCAGCATGACGCGGAAGTTCGGGTTCGGGTACCAGTTCGCGCCGATGGTGAAGTTCTTCGCGCTGCCGCCCTTGATCGCGTCGACCGGGGTGATGTCGTTCAGGTCCATCGCGCTGTAGCGGGCGAGGAGCTCGAACGCCCCGGCCTTCCCCGACGGGGTGACGCGCCCGACGAGCCCGTCGGCCGCCTCGTACTTCCGCTTGCCGCCGGTGATGACCCAGGAAACCTGGGCGTACCAGGAGTCGAAGTCGTGGTCGGAGAGGGTCGGGTAGCCGTCGCGCCGCACGACGCTCGTCGTCTGGTACTCGGCCTGCCAGGCGAAGGCGTCCCAGACGCCCGCGAGCTCGGCGCCGTACTGCCGGATCCAGGCGACGTTCTGCATCGTCGGCGTGTTGAGGAACTTCGCCTTGCTCGCCTTCGTGGCCTCCGGCCGCGAGGAGAAGTCGATCGCCCAGGCGGGCGGCGGCATCGTGCCGCTGCCGGTGACGGCCGCGTCGGTCTTGCGCATGTTCGTCGCCGCGCCGATGTGGATGGCGCGCGTCTCCGACTTCATGACCGGGGCCCACGTGCCGCGGGCGGCCCAGCCGTAGCCCTGGCGGACGCCCGTCGCCTCGATCGAGATCGCCTGGCCGAAGAAGTCGGCCGCGGCCGAGAAGTTCTCGCCGCCGTAGTGGTAGCCGAACCCGAGGCGCCGGTCGGGGGTCCAGGCGTCGGGGTAGGCCCGCTCGACGAACCAGATGTCCTTGGAGGACGTCAGCGTGTCCATGCCGAAGGGCGCCTTGAAGTTGCCGATCTGGATGAGGCTGTTCTTGAAGCCCTCGTAGCCGACGAAGGCGTCCTTGATGTCGGTCCCGTTCTCGGCGAAGTCGACGTCGAACTCGGAGACGAAGTCCTTCGCGATGCGGGCCTTGTAGCCGATCCGCGCGCGCCGGATCGCCGAGCCGTTCGCGAGGCGGTTGTCGGCGCCGAAGAAGGCGATGCCGTCGTACTGGATCCGCCCGACGAGGCGGAAGCTCGTCGCGCCGTCGGCGCTCGCCCACTCGAGCTTGCCCTTGTCGCTGGAGGTGCGGAGGGTCGTCCCCTTCGCGGCCTTCGCCTTCTCCTCCTCGGCCGTCCGGGCCTTGTCCTTCTTGACGAGGCTCTCGACCCGCTTCTCGAGGTCGGAGATCCTCTCCGCGTCCGACTGCGCCAGGGCGCCGGCGGGGATCGCCAGCAGCGCGACGAGCAACGGGGCTGCCACGGATTTCTTCATCTGCATCTCCTCAAAATGGAAAGGGACCTTCATTCGCCTATGTTCTTCGCGAGCGGCCAGCGGTAGAGGTACGGGTTCCCCTTCTCGTCGAGGGGCCGCCGGTCGGAATCGGTCACGATCGAGTTCTCGAAGTCGAGGACGGAGTCTCCGGTCAGCTTGATCGCGGCGGCCCGGCCCTTGAAGCCGGGCGAGCTGAGAACGAGCTTGCCGTCCTTGCCCCAGCCCTTGTAGGACGTGAACCACGTCTGCAGGATCGTGGTGACGCCGGGGAACCGCCGGTTCAGGTCTTCGATGCTGCTCACGGTCGCGAACGGCCCGTTCGACATGACGACGACGAGCTTGTCGTCGACCTCGCCCCCGTCGACGAGACTGAGGACGCCGATGGCCCGTCCCTTCACGACGGAGCCCGTCGGGACGGCCGGACCGAGCAGGAGGACGTCGAGCGGGTCGCCGTCGCCGCCCTTGCTCTTCAGGAGGATCGAGCGGGGAACGTTCCCGTAGTTGCACGGGTAGCCCAGGTACTGGACGAAGCGGGGTTTTCCGTTCTTCTGCTCGAGCTCGATCATCCCGGTCTTCACGGCGACCTCGTACTTCGCGGTCGTCCCGGCGGGAATCTCGACGACGACGTTCACGGTGCCGTCGAGGTTGATCGGGTCGTAGCCGGTCCAGAAGTTCGTCTCGCCCTTCAGCACGGAGACGAAGGGGGTCGCGCCGTCGGCGGCGAGAACGGGAGCGACGATCGCGGTTCCGAGGATGAGCGCCAGCCCGAGGACGAGCGTGGCGAGCGGTGTCTTCTTCATGGTCTGTCGGCTCCTTGTCGGATCAGCACGCGTCGCCCGGCGCTCAGGACGGATCGTCGTTGTGCGCCGCCTTCGCCTTCTTCTTGGCGGGCGGGGCGGGGGTCCCGGCCGCCTCTGCGGGCTTTTCGGCCCTGGGGGCCGCGGCGGCGGCGACGGCGACCGGCGCGACCTCGGCGATCGCCGGGTCGGCGTTCAGGGTCGAGTCCGCGCCCGCCATCACGACGATGTGGGGGCGGCTCTTCTTCTTCTCGTCGTCGTACGCGAGGTTCGGGTTCTTCATCTGCTCCTCGCGGATGTCCGCGGGGGCGTATTCGAGGAGGTACATCACCGGTCCCCACGCCACGCCCGCCGGGTCGACGACCTGGCGGATGAGGTTCGCGGCGTTGACGAGCTGCTGGGGCGTCCGGTCCTTGTTGTGCTTGCTGTACCGGCCCGACTTGTTGTTGACCGTGTAGGTCTTCGACTCCTTGTCGTAGAGGATCTCTCCGCTGATCCGGCCGGGACCGCCGGCGAGCGAGGAGACGTGACCGTAGTTCTCGCGGGTCCCCGGCTTGCGCTGCGACTGGTCCTCGGGGCGGAAGAAGCCCTTCTCGTAGGTCCGGCCGAGCGGGTGGGCCGCCTCGGGGATGATCGTCACGCGGCCCTGGAGGTCGATGACCCAGTTGAACGGCGCCATCTTCACGTCGAGGATCGCGGGGAAGTCCTTCGTCGCCACCTGGAGGTACGGGTTGATGAGGACCTTCCCGTCCTTGTTCGCCTCGTAGTGCTTGACGTAGGCCGGCTGGGAGGCGACGCCGTAGAGCTCGTCGAGCGGGTCCACCTCGCGCCCGGAGACGGCGGCGCCGACGACGATGGGCCGGTTCCAGATCTTGCGGACCTTCGAGCCGCCCCACTTCTCGCTCTCGGGCATCGCGATCGCCGCGAGCTCGCCGTGGAGGACCTTCGTCAGGAACTTCTCGCCCGCCTCGTGGACCTGGGCGATGTCGTAGAAGTAGAGGTCGCCGTAGCCGTACGAGAAGTCGTAGAGGTAGGGCGCTCCGCCCTCCTTGTCGGCGAAGGCTTCCATCGAGACGCCGCAGGGCTCCGTCCCCGGGAGGACGACCGCGCCGGGCTTGACCCGGTAGGAGTAGGCCTTCTTCCCGACGAACGCGGTGTCGGCGGGCAGGCCGAGCGTCAGGAGCTCCGGCACGAACCGGCCGAAGTCCGCGAGCGTCATCTTTCCGAGCTCGTCGACGCCGACGGTGAAGGTCACGCCCTTCTCGATGTACTCGCGGAGCTGGCCGCCGGGGCCGATGCCGACGTTTCCCTCGGCCTCGACCTTGACCTTCGAGCCGCCCTTGACCGCGAGGGGCGCGGCCATGGCGAGGCGCGCGTCCTCCTTCACGCACTTGACGTTCACCGCGACCGACGTGTCGGGCGTGCTGCCCACCCACTTGTTCGTGACGCGGATCTGGTAGCCGGCCTTCCAGAGAAGCTGGTCGGCGGTATCGAAGTACTCCTTCGTGGCGAGCTCGACCTTGAACGGGGACTTGTCCTTCTCGGTGAGGCTGAAGCCGTTCTTGTCGGCTGCCGCCCTGACCTTCTTCCAGATGTCCTTGAAGGCGTCCTCGGGCTTCCCCTTCATCTTCGCGGGATCGATGAGGAACTTGTACTCGCGCCCGCCGACGTCGTCGAGCGCCGGCGCGCGGTACCTCTCGATGGTCCTGACGTAGAGCGGCCTGGCGTCCTCGGCGGCGACGGCGACACCGGCGCAGCCGAGAAGGAGCACCAGGGCCAGCAGCCCCGAGACGACTCTCTTGTGCATTCCGAACCCTCCTCGCGACTCTCTCTCCCGCAACTTCGGGAGCCCCGGCGTTCCTCGGGCCCGGAAGGTCTCCGGTCCCTGGAGAGCGCCGAGTCGACGACCTGTTTGCAATCGGCGAGCCACATGCCGCATCGCAGTAGGCCCGCCCGGCATCGGCGTTCTCCCGCCCGGGACCCGGCGCGCGTCCTCGGGATGCGCGGGATCCCGCACGGCGGCGTGCGGGCTTCCGCTCAGTCCTTCCCGGTGCGGAGACCGAGGCTCTTCATCCGGTCGTAGAGCGTGCGCCGCGCCATTCCGAGGATCGCCGCGGCCTCCGTGACGCTTCCGCCGGTTCGCGCGAGGACACGCTCGACGTGGTGCCTCTCCATCTCCTTCATCGTCAGGAGGCGGCCGTCTTCACGCGGAGACGGCTGCGGGACCGTGTCGAGGCCCAGGCCCTGGGCGTCGAGCGTGTCGCCCTTGACCAGGATCATCGCGCGCTCGAGGACGTTCGCGAGCTCGCGGATGTTCCCGGGCCACGGGTAGCGGGTGAGGAGCGACTCCGCGTCGGGCGCCAGGAGAGCGATCGGGCGTCCCATCCGCATGCAGACGCTCGCGAGGATGTTCCGCGCCAGGACGGGGATGTCCTCCGGCCGCTCCCGGAGCGGCGGGATGCGGAGCGTGAGCGTCGAGATCCGGTAGAAGAGGTCGTCGCGGAACTTCTTGGCCCGGACCATCTGCTCGAGGTCGAGGTTCGTGCTCGCGATCAGGCGGATGTCGACGTGCCGGTCGCGCACGTCGCCGAGACGCCGGAACGTCTTCTCCTCGAGGGCCTTCAGGAGCTTCGGCTGGATGGCCGGGTCCATGTCGCCGATCTCGTCGAGGAAGACGATCCCGCGGTGCCCCACCTCGAGCATCCCCGGCTTGGGGTTGACGGCTCCCGTGAAGGCCCCGCGCTCGTGCCCGAAGAGCTCCGACTCGAGGAGCTCCCGGGTCAGCCCCGCGCAGTTGAGGTTCACGAAGGCCTCTTCGCGCCGCGGGCCGTGCGCGTGGAGGAAGCGCGCGAGGACCCCCTTCCCCGACCCGGTCTCGCCGAGGATGAGGACGGGGCTGTCCCACTCGAGCATCAGCGCGGCCTGCTCGTCGAGGCGGCGGACCTGCGGGCTCGTCCCGACGAAGGGGTCGAGCATCCCGGGCTGGGTCCGGGCGACCAGCTCCTGCCGCTTGCGGAGCCGCTGCTGCTGGAGGAGGCGCTTCACGAGGACGAGGAGGGCCTTCGACTCCACCGGCTTCGTCAGGAACTGCTCGGCGCCGTCCTTGATCGCGCGGACCGCGAGGTCGATCGAGCCGTGCGCCGTCAGTATGACGAACGGCGTCTCCTCGCTCAGCTTCTTCACCTGCGGGAGGATGTCGAGGGAGGTCCCGTCGGGGAGGCTGTAGTCGGCCACCACGACGTCGTGGCCCACGGCGCGGAATCGCTCGAGAGCCTTCTGGCAGGTGTCGACCTCGTCCACGTCGAGGCCGTTGGCGCGGAGGAACGCGGCGATCCCGTGCCGGACGGCGGGGTCGTCCTCGATCAGGAGGATCTTCGGCTCAGGCACGCGCGCCTCCCCGGGCGTGGAGCGGCGCGTGCGGCGCCGGGAGACGGACGGTGACACAGGCCCCGCCCTCCGGGCGGTTCGCCGCCTCGGCACGCCCGCCGTGCTCCTCGAGGACGCGCTTCACGATGGAGAGCCCGAGGCCGGTCCCTCCCTTCCGTCGCGTGAAGAAGGGCTCGAAGGCGCGCGAGAGAGTCTCCGCGTCGAACCCGCTCCCCGAGTCCTCCACGGTGAAGGTCCACCAGTAGAAGCCCTCGTCGAACGTCTTCCGGGCCGCGACGCGGACGGTCGAGCCCTCCGGGGAGTGAAGCAGGGCGTTCTCGAGGAGGTTCCGGAAGACCTGGTGCATGCGCCGCCCGTTGAGCGGCAGGAGCAGCGACGGGTCCTCGAGGTCGAGCGTGACGTCGCACGACCGGTCGGCCGCGAGCTTCTCGCACGAGCGAACCGCGTTCTCGACGAGGTCCCGGACGCGGTGCGGCTCGGGGTTCAGCGTCCGCGGCTCCCCGTAGTCGCGGAGGTCGTTGACGAGGCTGGCGATCCTCTCGGCGCTCTCGCGGAGCGCGGAGACGAACGACACGTACCGCGGGTCCTCCCCGAAGGTCGCCTCGAGCGCGTCGAGGTTGATCAGGATCCCGTAGACCGGGTTGCGGATCTCGTGGACGACGCCTCCGACGAGGGCGCGCAGCGCCTCCTCGGCCCGTCTCCGCTCGGTGATGTCGGTGCACATCCCCGCCACGCGCGACGGCCGGTCCCCGTCCCACGCGACGACCTTGCCCGCGTCGAAGACCCAGATCCACTCCCCGTTCCGCACCTTCAGCCGGTACTCGGCCTCGAACCGGGGAACGCGCCCTTCGAGGTGCGCGCTCATCGCCGCCTCGAGCTGTCGGCGGTCGTCGGGGTGGATCAGCTTGAGGCCGGCGTCGAACGAGTCCTCGATGCCTCCCGGCGGCAGGCCGATCATCCCGAACCAGCGCGGGCTCCTGTAGACCTTTCCCGCGGCGAGGTCCCAGTCCCAGAGCCCCTGCTGCGTTCCCTCGAGGGCGTGATTCAGCCGCTCCTCGCTCGCCCGCAGCGCCTCGAGGGCCTCCTTCAGGGCCGTGACGTCCCGCGAGATCCCGGCGATCCGGTGGATGCGCCCCCACTTGTTCCGGACGGGCGTCAGGATCGTCTGGAAGGCGCGCGTCTTCCCGGCCACCGCGTGCTCCTCCTCGAACCGGAGCGGGAGCCCCTCCCCGAGGACGCGGCCGAAGTGCGCGACGAGCTGGCCCGCGCTCGGCTCGGTGAGGCAGTCGTCGACCGCCCTGCCGGCGAAGTCGGGACTCAGGAACCCCGCCCCCGCGTTGAGCGGCGGATTCACCGTCTCGAACCCCATCTTCCCGTCCTCGCCGATCCCGACGACGTAGATCCAGTCGAAGACGTTCGGGACGACGTTGTCGACCGGGCGGTCTGCGCTCTCGGGAGCGGGTCCGGCGACGGCCTCGCTCCGGAGCCTCGGGATCGCCTCCATCCGCGCCCGGGCCCGCTCCAGTGCCTCGGCGAAGCGCGAGGCGTCGGCGAAGACCTCCTGGAAACCCGCGCGCAGCATCGCGGCGACCTCGCCGGGGCGGCCCTTCGGGACGCGGACGAGGGCGGGGACCTCGGGGTGCCGGGCGCGAAATGCCCGGATCCGTTCGGCGCGCTCCCCGTTCCCGTCCGTCGCGACGACGATGGCGTCCCCGGTCTCGCACCGGAACCCCTCGAGCTCCGCCTCGCCCCACGCGCTGACATCGAGGATCTCGGGAGGCCTTCCCGACGGCTTCGCGACCGCCCGGGCGAGCGCGCCCGCCGCCCTCGGAGCGATCCCCATCGTGAGAAGCCGTCCCTCGCGCGTCTGCACATCCGTCTCCGTCATCGGTTCCCTCTCCCGCCCGCCGCCCCCGCGCGCGGCGAATGCCGGAGAACGCAAGGACCGGACCATGTCCCGAGGGACCCGGACCTGCCCCGTCCTTCATCGTAGCTCGGGCGGACCTCCCGCATCGGGTCGTTGCCCGATCCGGCTCGTGCCGGGCTCCGCCGGCGTCGGGCTAAGATGCCGCCCCAGGAATCCCGATGCAGACGCCTACCGCAGCCTTCGGGCGGATGAGCTCTCCTTTCCGGACCACCGCCTTCGCGATCGCCCTCGCGGCGGTCGGGTGCGGCGGACGGCATGCCGAGCCCGGCTCCCCGCCCTCCGGCACGCCCCGACCGCTCGGGGGCGCGTCCGCCCTCGAGCTGTTTCCCGCTCTTTCGCCCGGCGGTGACGAGCTCGCGACCTCCGTCATGTGGAACGGAAAGCTCGAGATCCACGTGCGGCCGCTCCACGGAGGCCCGGGGCGAACGCTGACCCGCGACGGCAGGAACAACGTCCAGCCCGCCTGGTCTCCCGACGGGCGGCTCGTCGCGTTCCACTCGAAGGACCGGGGGGGGCTGTGGGTCATCCCGTCGGAGGGGGGAAAGGCGCGGCTCCTCGCGAGCTTCGGTTCGCGCCCCTGCTTCGCTCCCGACGGCAAGCGCGTCGCGTTCCAGTCGACCCCCCTCACCGACGTCGCCGCCACGGCCGCGCCGGGGCTCTCCCCCTCGACGATCTGGACCGTCGGCGCGGACGCGGGTGCGGCGCGGGCCGTGACGACGGCGGGGAACCCGATGGGCGGGCACGGGGCCCCCAGCTGGTCGCCCGACGGCTCCCGACTCTACTTCGTCACCTCCGAGCCGCGACTCTCCCAGGCGGAGATCTGGTCCGTGAAGCCCGACGGGACCGACCTCGTGAGGCTCCACGCGGGAATCAAGCTCTACGAGCCGAGGGTCTCTCCCGACGGGAAGACCCTCTGGTTCGGCGCGCAGAACGACCAGGGGACCTACGCCCTCTACAGGCTCCCGCTCGGCGACGGCGGCCGCTCCGCCGCCGGCGCCGTCGAAGCCGCCACGGCCGTCCGAGCCGAGGTGCCCCGCAGCCCGAGCTTCTCCTCCGACGGGCGGAAGCTCGCCTGGAGCGAGCTGACGACGACCGCGGCGATCTGGAGCCTCCCCGTCGACGCCGCCACGGCCCTCCCCTCCGGCCCTCCTTCGCCGCTCACGGCAGGCGACGGGCGTGCGACCTGGCCGGTCTTCTCGCCGGACGGCAGCACCGTCGCGTTCGGCTGGATCCCGCCCGGCGGCTCGAACGACGTCTGGCTGATGGACGCCGACGGCGGGCACCAGCGGCCGGTCATCGAGGGACCGGCGGTGGAGTACGCGAACGACTTCTTCCCCGACGGCAAGCGCCTCCTCGTCTTCACGGACCGCGAGGGGGGTCACTTCGTCGCGAACGAGTTCGAGATCGCGACGCGCACGTTCCGGAAGATCCCGCTCGACCTGTCCGACGCGATCTCGATCCGTCTCTCCCCCGACGGCAAGCGGGTCGCCTACCACTCCAAGCGCGACAGCGTCACGATCAACGCCTGGGTCGCCGACATCGCGACGCGGACGCAGCAGAAGCTGACGTTCGACCGCGAGTTCGTCGGCTACCCGTGCTGGTCGCCCGACGGGAAGGAGCTCGCCCTCGAGGTCCGCCGCGGGGACGACATCTTCATCGGCGTCATGCCCTCGGCGGGCGGGACGCCCGAGCTCCTCTCCGAGAAGAGGGGGCTCTCCTGGGCCTTCGGCTACTCCCCCGACGGAAGGAAGATCGCCTTCGCCGGCTACCGCGACGACACCTGGAACGTCTGGTGGATCGACCGGACGACGCACGAGGAGAAGCGGCTGACCGGAAACACGCGCCTCGACGTCTACATCCGCTACCCCTCGTGGTCGCCGAAGGGGGACCGGATCGTCTACGAGCAGGCCGAGACGCGCGGGCAGGTCCTCCTCCTCGGCGGCCCGGCCGGCACGCCCGTTCCCTGATCCCGGCGAAGGGGGCGCGTGAAGCTCGAGTCTTTCCGTCGCCGGTTCTTCGAGCTGCTCCCTCGCTACGAGTGGACCGGGACGCTCGGCCACGGAGGGATCGGCGTCGTCTTCAAGGCGTTCGACCGCGAGCTGGAGGAGACCGTCGCCCTGAAGGTCCTCTCCCCGAACCTCGGGCGCGACGAGAACGCGCTCCTCGCGCGCTTCAAGCGCGAGGTCGCCCTGAACCGCAAGATCAAGCACCCGAACGTCGCCCGGATGTTCGACTACGGCATCGCCGGTGACTGCCCGTTCATCACGATGGAGTTCATCGACGGCGAGGACCTCTGGACCCTCGTCGGGAAGAAGCAGCGCTTCCCCGCCGCCGAGGCGGTCCCGATCGTGCGGCAGATCGCGCGAGGCGCCGCGGCCATCCACCGGCTCGGCATCCTCCACCGCGACCTCAAGTCGCAGAACGTCATCGTCGACCGGCAGGGGGCCGCGGTCATCCTCGACTTCGGCCTCGCGCGCGGGTCGTGGGATCCGGGCCTGACGATGGCCTCCGTCCTCCTCGGCACGCCGCAGTACATGTCTCCCGAGCAGGCCCTCGGGGATCCCCTCGACGAGCGGGCCGACCTCTACTCGATCGGGATCATCGCGTGGGAGATGCTCGCCGGGCGGACGCCGTTCCAGGGGGACTCGCCGGTCGCGACGGCGATGAAGCACGTGCACGACCCGTTCCCCGACATCCGGGACATCGTCCCCTCGATCCCGCCCGACCTCTTCGCGGTCCTCTCGCGCGTCCTCTCGAAGAAGCGCGAAGACCGTTTTCCCTCGGCCCTCGAGCTGGACGACGCCCTCGGCCTCTGCGACACGGGGCCCGCCGCCCCCCTCGCCGAGGCGCGCCTCCTCCCGGAGGCCGAGGCGTTCCTCCGCGAGGTGGAGGTCGCGATCGACTCGATCATCCTGCCGCGCTCCTCCCGCACGGCCCCGAGGACGGAGGCGCCGAAGACGCTCGTGGCGCCGCGTCCCCGCCGGCGCCCACCCGTCGTCCTCGTCGTCGAGGAGGAGCTGCGTGATCTCCTCAAGCTCGCGACGGCCCTCTGCATGACCGGCTGCCGGACGCTCGAGGTGAGGAGCGCCGAGGAGGCCCTCGAGACGGCTCTCTCGCGGCAGGTCGACCTGGTCCTGATGGACACCTGCCTCCCCGGCATGGACGGCTTCGACGTGGCGCGGATCCTGAAGTCGATCCCTCGAGCGGCCCACCTCCCGGTCCTCCTCCTCGCCCGCTCGCCGGACCGCGCGCTGCATGCGTTCGCCCTCCAGTCGGGCGCCGCCGACCTCCTCCCGAAGTCCGTCCCGCAGGCGCTCCTCGAGGAGCGCGCCTGGGAGCTCCTCCGGCGGCGCGGCTTCACGCGCCCTCCGGAGGGGACGCCGGCTCCCCGCGAGAAGTCGCCCTCCCCGCGACCCGCGACCCGGCAGAGGGAACGCTCGAAGAGCCGCCACTGAGCCGCCGCGCCGCTGAGACGGCGGGCCGACGGGCCCGTATGATCGAATTCGCCCGGAGGACACCATGAGCGCCCCGCCCCGCATCCTCGCCCTGGCCGGGAGCCTCCGGTCCGGCTCCTACAACAAGCTGATCCTCGCCGTCGCCGCCGACGGCGCGCGCGCGGCCGGCGCCG
>CAZNSS010000026.1:0-15186 GCA_964575465.1 uncultured Holophagales bacterium
AGGAGGCGCAACGGCTCCTGGAAGGGGCCCGGGCCGGGACGGCCGCGCCGCCACCCCCCCCGGGAGCGACGCCGGTCCCGGGAACGACGCCGGGGCCTGCGAAGGCCGTGGCGGAGGAGGCCCCCGTCGACCGCATGGGGCGGGGCGAGAACTACTGGCGCGAGAGGGCGGGCGCCCTGCGGGCTGCGCTGGAGCAGGCGGAGAGGGAGCTGGCCCAGGCGGAGGCGGACCTGGCGTCGGCCGAACGGGCGTACCTCGGGGGGAGCGAGGCGGAGAGGGCGACGTTCGTCGTTCGGGTCATCGAGGCGCGCGACCTCGCGGCGACCGCCCGACGTCAGCACGGGCTGACGAGCGTTCGGTGGCAGGAGTTCGAGGACGAGGCCCGGAAGGCCGGTGCCTTCCCGGGCTGGCTCCGGTAGGGATCCTCAGCCCCTTCTCCTCAGGAGATCGAGGAATTCCTCCCGGACCGCCTTCTGCATGAAGATGCCGCGGATGGCCGAGGTGACGGTGACCGAGCCGGGCTTCCTGACGCCGCGCATCTCGACGCAGAGATGGCGGGCCTCGATCACGACCATCACTCCCTGAGGCTTCAGCTCCTCCTCGAGGACCGACGCGACCTGTTCGGTGAGCCGCTCCTGGAGCTGCGGGCGGCGCGCGAAGAACTCGAGGAGGCGGGGGAGCTTGGAGAGCCCGACGATCCGCTCGTTCGGGATGTAGGCGATGTGCCCGTGCCCGTAGAACGGGACGAAGTGGTGGGCGCACATCGAGTAGAACGGGATCTCCTTCTCCATGACCATCGCCGTGTAGTGCTCGTCGTTCGGGACCGTCGTCAGCTTCGGCCGGGTCCCCTCGTCGAGCCCCGAGAAGATCTCGAGGTACATCTTCGCGACCCGCCGGTCGGTGTCGACGAGGTTCGGGTCGGTCTCGGGCGAGAGCCCGAGGATGCGGATGATCTCCCTGACGTGCCCGGAGATCCTGTCGATGCGCGGGTCGGCGGGCTCGGGAGCGCCGTGGAGCTCGAGCTGCGGTCCCCCCGGGGATTCCGTATTCGTCGGCATCGGGCCATCATACGTTTTCACGGAGGGGACGGATGGCCAAGCCGACTCGGGAACTTCGCGCAACCAAGATCGTCGCGACGATCGGGCCGAGGGCGGAGAAGGACGGTGAGCTCGTTCGGCTCCTCAACGCGGGCGTCGACGTCTTCCGCCTGAACGGCGCCCACTGCCAGCCGGGCGACATCTCCCGAAGGGTCGCCCTCGTGCGGGAGGCGGAGAAGGCCGCCGGCCGCCCGGTCGGCATCCTCCTCGACCTCGGCGGGCCGAAGATCCGGGTAGGCCCGATCGAGGGTGACACGACCGTCTGGAAGAACGGCGACCTCGTCGAGATCCTCGCGGGCCACCGCCGCGGCTCGGGCCGGAGGATCTCCGTCACCTACCCGGCTCTCCTCTCCGAGGTCGGGCCGGGAGCCGAGATCCGGATCGCCGACGGGCTGATCGAGCTCAGGGTCGAGAAGAGGGAAGGATCCTCGCTCAGGGCGCGCGTCGTCGCGGGGGGCACGGTCCGAAAGGGGGCCGGCGTCAACTTCCCGAGCTCGGCGCTCTCGGCTCCCGCCGTCACCGCGAAGGACCGCCGCGATCTTCGCGAGGCCCTCGAGGCGGGGATCCAGTTCGTCGGCCTCTCCTTCGTCCGGAGCGTCGACCACGTCAGGACGCTCCGGCGCCTGATCGCGGAGGCGCCGGTGGAGCGCCGCCCGTGGATCGTCTCGAAGATCGAGCGGATCGAGGCGGTGCGGAACCTCCGCGGGATCGCCGCCGCGTCCGACGCGCTCATGGTGGCGCGCGGAGACCTCGGCGTGGAGATCGGCCTCGCCGCGGTGCCCGGAGCCCAGCGCGCGATCCTCCGCGTCGGGCGGGAGCTGTCGGTCCCCGTCATCGTCGCCACCCAGATGCTCGAGTCGATGATCGAGCACCCGGTGCCGACCCGCGCCGAAGTCTCGGACGTCGCGGGCGCGGTGAACGACGGGGCGGACGCGGTCATGCTCTCGGGCGAGACGGCCGTCGGCGCGTACCCCGTCGAAGCGGTCCGGACGATGGGCGAGATCGCCCGCGTCGCCGAGGCGCAGCGGTCCGTCCTCCTCGATCTCCCGGAGCGGTCGGAGGGGGGCGACGACCACGCGCCCGTCGTCTGCGACGTGGCCGTCCTCGCGGCGCGCCGGGCCGGGGCCCGGGCGATGGTCGTCTACACGGCCTCGGGACGGACGGCCCGGCTCCTCTCCAAGGAGGTCTCGAAGATCCCGATCATCGCGATCACGAGCTCCGACGAGGTGAGGAGGAGGCTGACCCTCCTCAGGAACGTCGTCTCCTACCGGATCCCTCCGTCGTCGACCGTCGAGGAGATGATCGCCAGCGGCGATCGCGTCCTGCGCGACCTCGCCGTCTCGGCGGCGACCGTCGTCGAGGTCTCGGGCGCCGCGGCCCTCGAGGGGGCCACGAACACCGTGAGGATCCGGACGCTGCGGCCTACTACTCGTAGGTGAGGCTCTCCGGCGCCGGGAGCGGCGCCGGGGGCCCGAGCGGCTCGGTCAGGATGCCGAGGGAGCGGCCGTCCATCTCCGTGGCGTCGAACGGGACGCCGAGGTAGGAGAGGAGCGTCGGGGTCAGGTCGACCGTCCGCGCCGCGAAGAGGCGCCCCGTCCTCACGCCGGGCCCGGCGAAGACGAGTGGCACGACGGTCTCGACCCGGGAGAGGGCCCCGTGCCCTCCGGCGCGTCCCGCGCGAAAGCCGACTCCGTCGACGGGGGAGACGAGGACGTCGGGAGCGCGCGGGGAGTCGAAGAACTGGACCGCCTGGACGGGAAGGTCGGGGTACGCCGTGAGGGCCGATCCGGCGAGCCACTCGGCGGCCGGGAGGGGTTTCCCGACGAGGTCCGGGGGGTAGCCGAGCGGGTCCTCCCCCTCGAGGAGCCGGTACGTGTAGACACCCTCCCCGTCCTCCAGCTCCTCGCGGTGCGCCTCCGCGCGGCCCCGGGGGCCGTAGACGTCCACCCACCCCGACTCCGGCCCGCGGGTGAGGACGAGCCGGATCTCGGGGAGACGCGCGAGCGCGTCGGCGAACTCCGAGCGGGGAGGGATGGGGAGCGGCGGACCGGACGCCTTGCGCCGCTTCGGCTTCTTGCGCGCCTTCAGGAGCGCCCTCGGCACGTCCTCCGACGGCCGGTTCGAGGGAAGCCAGATCATGGCGCCCCGGTACGCGCCGACGACGACCTGCGCGTCGCCCACGTCGTAGGAGCCGGGCTTCTGGCCTCTCGACGGCACGAGGACGCAGTCCTCGCCCGAACAGTCGGCCACGGTCGGGTGGGAGTAGAGAACGCGGTGGACGAGCTCGTCCGCCGCGACGAAGCGCGTGTAGCCGGCGTGCCCGTGGTCGCCCAGGAGGACGAAGAGGACCCGGTCGTGGACGCCCCACCTCTTCAGCCGTCTCACGAGCCGCGCGAAGCCCCGGTCGATCGCCTTCATGATCTCGCGGAAGGGCTCGCTGTCGGGACCGTCGTAGTGCGCGACCTCGTCCGGGCCGAGGAGGTGCCCCCAGGTGATCGAAGGGAGCGATCCCGCCGAAAGCGCGCCGTGGTAGGCGTCCCCCAGGTCGTCGATCGTCTTCCGGTCGAGGAAGGCCCAGTCGTTCCTCAGGTACGAGGCGATGACGGTCGAGAGGTTCTTCGAGTGGACGGCCGCCCCGCGGGCCATCGGCGTCGTCACGGCGACGCTGTCGGGAGGGAGCCGCTCGAAGATCGTCTTCGCGTCGGGCGTCAGGAACTCCGCCGAGGAATAGGCGCGGAAGATGTTCGTGTGCTCCTCGCGGATCTGGAGCGTGCGGTCGAGCCAGATGTTCGCCGGGATGCCGTGGTGGCCCGGGAAGAGCCCCGTCTGGAGCGCCGCGAGGTTCGGGTAGGTCTCGCTCGGTATCGAGGAGACGGCCGTGTCGACCGAGAGGCCGCGGTCGAGGATCTCGGCCTTCAGCGTCGGGATGTCTCCCGCGAGGGCCACGCGGTCGAGCGCTTCCTTGGAGAGGCCGTCGAAGAAGAGGACGCAGACGGAGAGGGACGTGGCGGGCTTGACCGCGGCGGCGGCGGTGCGTGCCTCGTGGTGAATCGTGCAGGCCCAGAGCGTCGCCACGACGGCGAGCGCCGTCGCAGGCCCCGCCCAGAAGGGGAGCGGCCTCGCGTCCCCCGGTCCCCGGCTCCTCCACACGTCGCTTAGGATACCGGGATGCCGTTCGGCGGCGCGGACCTCCACTTCCACTCGACCTGCTCCGACGGCGTCGAGACGCCGGCGGAGCTCGTCACGAGGGCCGTGGCGGCCGGCCTCTCCGTCGCCGCCCTGACCGACCACGACGCCGTCCACGGCATCGCGGCCTTCGCCGCCGCCGCCGCCGGGACGGGCCTCGTCGCGGCCGGCGGCGCGGAGCTCTCCGTGACCGACGGGGGAGAAGACGTCCACCTCCTCGGGCTCTTCGTCGACCCGGAGGAGCCCGGCCTCTGCGTCCGCCTCGCGGAGATCCGGAAGGTCCGCGACCGCCGCGGCGAGGCGATGGTGGAGAAGCTGGCCACCCTCGGCGTGGAGCTCGACCTCCCGGCGCTCCGGGCGGGCGTCGGGGACGGCGCCTTCGGGCGACCTCACGTCGCGCGGGCGCTCGTCGCGAAGGGCGTCGTGAGGAATGCGGAAGAGGCGTTCGAGAGGTTCCTCGGGGAGGGCCGTCCCGCGTTCGTCCCGAAGGCGAGGTGGGGTCTCGGAGAGGCGGTGGAAGCGGTCCGCCGCGCCGGTGGCCTCGCCGTCCTGGCCCATCCCGTCTGGTACGCGGACCCGGCCGGGCTCCTCCGGCGGGGCCGCGGCCTCGGCCTCGACGGCGTGGAGGTCCGGCACCCCGACAACGACGGCCGCGAGGAGGAGTTCCTGCGGGAGGCCGGGGCGCTCGGCCTCCTCGTGACCGGCGGATCCGATTTCCACTGCGCGGACGGGGGGCGAAGCCTCGGCGACCGCCGCCTGGGAGAGGCGGAGTGGGAGAGGGTCGCGGCGGCTGCCGCGGTCCGGAGGCGCGAGGCGGGCCGCCCTCCGCTCGACCTCTCGCGGCGCTGAGACTCCCACCCGTCCGATGGTGTAGAACAGGCGTTCCATGGCTGCCGTCCTCCCCTCCGAGATCGAGACCCTTCCGTCGCGCCCGGAGGCCGAGCGAAGCCTCCTCGGATCGCTCCTGATCGACGGAGGCCTCCTCACTCGCGTCATGGAGCACGTCGTCCCGGAGGACTTCGCGACGGAGCCGCACCGCCTCGCGTACGAGGCCTGCCTCGCCCTCTCCGACCGCAAGGAGGCGGTCGACCTCGTCACCGTACAGGCCGAGCTCGAGCGCAACGGGCGGCTCGAGAGGGCCGGTGGCGCGGCCTACCTCTCAGGTCTCCTCGACAACGTCCCCGACGTCGAGAGCGTGGAGAGCTACGCCCGCCTCGTCCGGGAGGCCGCGCTCCGCCGTCAGCTCATCCTCCAGTCGCGCCGCGCCGCCCGCGCGGCCGTCGACGCGCCCGACGCGCAGGCGGTGCTCGAGGCTGCGCAGCAGGAGCTCGTCGACATCGCGAAGGGGAGCCTCAAGGGCGGATTCCAGCGCCTGTCCGACATCGCCGAGAAGAACGAGGAGGAGATCCAGAAGATCCAGGCGCGCGGCACGATGCTGACGGGAGTCCCCACCGGCTTCTCGCGCCTGAACGCGCTCACGCAGGGCTTCCAGAAGACCGACCTGATCGTCCTGGCGGCCCGCCCGGGGATGGGGAAGACGGCCTTCGCGCTGAACATCGCCTCGTACCTGACGATCCACCAGGGGTACTGCGTCGCCTTCTTCTCGCTCGAGATGAGCGCGCCGCAGCTCGGGTTCCGGATCCAGTGCGCCGAGGCGCGCGTGAACCTGCAGCGCCTGCGCGAGGGTCGGCTCTCGAAGGACGAGAAGAAGTTCCTCTTCTACACGACCCAGCAGATGCGCGACGCGCGTTTCTACATCGACGACCAGCCGTCGATCTCGCTCCTCGAGATGCGCGCGCGGGCGCTCCAGCTCAAGCAGGCCCAGAAGGGCCTCGACGCGGTCTTCGTCGACTACCTCCAGATCATGGGCTCGCGCCAGCGGTACGAGAACCGGACGCAGGAGGTCGGCTCGTACTCGCGCGGGCTGAAGGCGCTCGCCAAGGAGCTCGACGTCCCGGTCATCGCGCTGTCGCAGCTCTCGCGGCGGACGGAGCAGCGCGGGTCGGAGAAGGAGCCCCAGCTCTCCGACCTCCGCGAGTCGGGCGCCATCGAGCAGGACGCCGACGTCGTCATCTTCCTCTCGAGGCCCGAGTACTACGACAAGGACACGGCGGACAAGAACGTCTGCGAGGTCATCGTCGCCAAGCAGAGGAACGGCCCGACGGGGCGCTTCTCGCTCGGCTGGTCGGGGGAGACGACGCGGTTCTCCGACCTCGCGCAGGTCGGCGAAGGTGGCGGGGCGTGAGCGCGCCCCGGGCGGAGGGGCCCGATGGGCGTCCTTGAGGCGCTCGGCCGCCTCGTCCTCGCCGTCCTCGAGTTCCACGGGCGCTGCGTCGCGCTCCTCGGCCTGACCGTCCGCGGCCTCTTCCGGAAGCCCTTCGACGGGCGGGCGCTCGCCAGCCAGGTGGTCCGGGTCGGCGTCGAGAGCCTCCCGGTCGTCCTCCTGACGGCGTTCTTCACGGGGGCCGTCCTCGCGCTTCAGACCTTCACGGGGTTCCAGCGTTTCCACGCCGAGGCGTACGTCGGCTCCGTCGTCTCCCTCGCGATGCTCCGCGAGCTCGCGCCCGTCCTCACCGGGCTCATGGTGGCGGGCCGCTCGGGGAGCGCGATGGCCGCGGAGATCGGCTCGATGAGGGTGAGCGAGCAGATCGACGCCCTCGTCGCGCTCGCCACGGACCCGGTGCAGTACCTCTTCGTCCCGCGGATCCTCGCCGGGATCGTGGTCCTGCCGATGCTCGTCGTCCTCGCGAACGCGCTCGGGGTCGGCGGCGGCTACCTCGTGGCGGTCCGCCTCCTCGGGGCGAACCCGGTCGTCTACGTCGAGAACTCGTTCCAGTTCCTCGTCCTGAACGACCTCTGGTCGGGCCTCATCAAGTCCGCCGTGTTCGGCCTCCTGCTGACGCTCATCGGATGCCAGCAGGGCTACGACACGACCGGGGGCGCCGAGGGCGTGGGCCGCGCCACGACGACGGCCGTCGTCCTCGGCTCGCTCGCCATCCTCGTCTCCGACTTCTTCCTCACGAAGGTGCTCTTCTGAGCGCGGCCGCCCCTTCTCCGCCGGAGATCCGCCTGTCGGGCGTCCGGAAGAGCTTCGGCCCGAAGCTCGTCCTCGACGACCTCGACCTCGAGGTGGCCAGGGGCGAGTCGCTCGTCATCCTCGGGAAGTCCGGGGTGGGCAAGAGCGTCCTGCTCAAGCACATGATCGGCCTCATGACGCCCGACGCGGGACGGGTCGAGGTCGAGGGCGAGGACCTCTGGGCGGTGTCGCGCTCCCGCCGGGACGAGCTCCGGAAGCGGTTCGGCATGTCGTTCCAGGAGGGGGCCCTCTTCGACTCCATGTCGGTCGGGGAGAACATCTCGTTCCCGCTCCGCCGGCACACGAGGATGGGAAACGAGGAGGTCCGGGCCCGGGTGGCGGAATGCCTCGCCCTCGTGAGGCTGCCGGGGGTCGAAGCGAAGCGGCCCTCGGAGCTTTCGGGGGGCATGCGGCGCCGGGTCGGCTTCGCGCGGGCGATCGCGCTCGCGCCTGCGGTGCTCCTCTTCGACGAGCCGACGACCGGGCTCGACCCCATCACGACGGACGTCCTCGTCCGGGTCATGGCCGACCTCAGGGACCGCATGAACCCGACGATGGTGACGATCACGCACGACCTCCACGTCGCCTTCGGCGTGGCGGAGAGGATCGCCCTCCTCGACAGGGGGAAGGTCCACGTCGACCTCCCGCCGGAGGAGTTCCGGGAGTCGGCCGACCCCGGGGTCGTCGCCTTTCTCCGGGGGGACGGGAGCCTCGAGGCGGAATCCGGGTATCGTGAGGGAGCGATCCCATGAACGCCACCGCAAAGATCGGCCTCTTCACCCTCGCCGTTCTCGCCGTCCTCGCCGTCCTCGTGCTGAAGATCGAGGACCTCCCGCTTTCCGGAAGGGCCCGCGCCACGACGGTGGAGGTGAGCTTCGACGACGTGGCCGGCCTCGACGACAAGTCGGCCGTCCGGATCGCCGGCGTCCGAGTCGGCCGCGTCGACGGCATCCGCCTCCTCCCGGACGGGACGGCCGTGGCCCGGCTCCTCCTCGAGCAGGACGTCGAGCTCCGGGAAGGGGCCTGGGGCCAGGTGAAGAACCTCGGCCTCCTCGGAGACAAGTACGTCGAGCTCTTCGCGGGCGACCCCGGGAAACCCCGGCTGCCGGCGGGGGCGCGCCTCAGGGGCCGCGTGCCGGTGCAGTTCGACGAGCTGACGAAGCTCGCGCAGGAGATCGGCAAGGACGTCAAGGAGCTGACCGGCGCCCTCTCGGGATCGATGGGGGGCGAGGCGGGGGAAGCGAAGATCAACCGGATCGTCGACAACGTCGGCGCGCTCGCCGAGGAGCTCCGCCACCTCGTCGAGGCGAACCGTCAGAACGTCGACGTGACGATGGCGAACCTGCGCGAGTTCTCCGCCTCGATCCGGGAGACGCTGCTGAGGATCGACCGGATCCTCGACGAGAACCGGTCGGGGGTGAAGGGGTCCGTCGCGAACATCGAGGACCTCTCCGCGAAGCTGAAGGTCTCGGCCGACAACCTGAGCTCGATCACCGCGAAGCTCGACAAGGGCGAGGGGACGTTCGCGAAGCTCCTGAACGACGACACGACCCACAGGAACCTGAACGAGACGCTCACCTCGCTCAAGACCGGGGTCGACTCGTTCAACACGACGCTCAGCAGGGTCAACCGGATCGAGCTCGATCTCGGCTTCTACGGCGAGTACGCGACCCGGACCGAGGGGTGGAGGGGCGCCTTCCGGCTCGACGTGACGCCGCGCGAGGGGAAGTTCTACCGTCTCGAGCTGATCGGCCTGCCGAACGGGCGCCGCTTCGACGACACCTACACCTACACGACGTCGGTCGGTGGCGGTCCGCCCAGCACGGTCACGACGACGGTCACGCGCTACGAGGACAAGTTCGGCTTCTCCGCCCAGCTCGGATACCGCTTCAAGGACACGACGCTCCGTGCCGGCCTGATCGAGTCGCGCGGAGGCGTGGCCATCGACCAGTTCCTCCTCAAGGATGCCCTGCAGTTCACCGGCGAGGCCTGGGACTTCGGCCGTCCCGAGGGGAACATGCAGGTGAAGCTCTTCTCGCAGTGGAACTCGAGGGGAGCCGTCTTCGTCCGGGGCGGGGTGACGGACGCCATCAACCCCGCGAGCCGGTCGCTCTTCATCGGGGCGGGGCTGAAGTGGAAGGACGAGGACATCAAGACCCTCCTGCCCGCCGCCAGCGCGATGATCCCCTGATGGCCCGGAAGGGCGCACGCGTCTTCACCTGCTCGGCCTGCGACGCGCAGAGCCCGCGCTGGCTCGGGCGATGCCCCGAGTGCGGCGGCTGGAACACGTTCGTCGAGGGGGAGCCGGAGCGTCCGGCCCGCCCGGGCGAGCGGGCGGCGGCCTCGGGCACGTCGTCGGTCGTCCGGATGTCCGACGTCGACGCCACCGACGCTCCGCGCCTCCTGACCGGGATCGCCGACGTCGACCGCGTCCTCGGCGGCGGCCTCGTCCCGGGCTCGGTCGTCCTCCTCGGCGGAGAGCCCGGCATCGGCAAGTCGACGCTCCTCCTGCAGGTGGCGGCGCGCCTCGCGGCGAGGGCCGGGGACGTGCTCTACGTCTCGGCCGAGGAGTCGGCGCGGCAGGTGCGCCTCCGGGCCGACCGGCTCGGCGCCGTCGTCGACGGCCTCCACCTTCTCGCCGAGACGTCCGTCGAGAGGATCCTCGAGGCGGCCGCCTCGAGGCGCTGGACGGCCCTCGTGGTCGACTCGATCCAGACCGTGGCGTCGCCCGACCTCCCGTCGACGGCCGGCTCCGTCTCGCAGGTGCGCGACGCGGCGGCGCGGCTCTCCGTCCACGCGAAGACCGGCGGCACGCCCGTGATCCTCGTCGGGCACGTCACGAAGGACGGCACGCTCGCCGGGCCGAAGACGCTCGAGCACCTCGTCGACGCCGTCCTCTCCTTCGAGGGCGAGCGATTCCAGGCGCACCGCGTCGTCCGCGCCCTGAAGAACCGGTTCGGGCCGGTGCACGAGCTGGGCGTCTTCGAGATGACCGGCACGGGGCTCGTCGAGGTGACGAACCCGTCGGCCCTCTACATCGGCGGCCGGACCGGTGGCCGCCCCGGCTCGGCGATCCTCGCCGCGGTGGAGGGGACGCGCCCGCTTCTCCTCGAGGTCCAGGCGCTGACGGTCCCGGTCAAGTACGGGACGCCGCGGCGGACCGCGATCGGCTTCGACGGGACGCGGCTCGCGCTTCTCCTGGCGGTCCTCGAGCGGCACGGCGGGCTCGCGCTCTCCGGGCACGACGTCTTCCTCAACCTCGCGGGGGGCGCCGAGAGCGAGGAGCCGGCGGCGGACCTCGCCGTCCTCGCGGCCGTCGCGGGGAGCGTGCGCGAGACGGCGCTCCCGAAGGGGGCGGTCGCCTTTGGCGAGGTGGGCCTCCTCGGCGAGGTGCGCGCCGTCACCGACGCGACGCTCCGCCTGAAGGAGGCCGTCAGCCTCGGCTTCACCGAGGCGTTCCTCCCGGCCGGGAACGCGGCGGAGGCGGCGGCGTTCCCGGACCTCGCCGTGACCCCGGTGGCGAGCGTCGAGGAGCTCCTCGCGCGGACCTCGGCGCCCCGTCCCCGGTCCGGACGCTGAAGGGGCCGGGTTCCCTCAGCCCGCAGGCAGGACCGGCTCGACGCCCGTGATCGCGCGGAAGGCGTCGACGTAGCGGGCAAGCGTCCCGGCGACGACGTCGGCGGGGAGGATCGGGGCGGGCGGGGCCTTGTCCCAGCCGCTCGCCTCGAGCCAGTCCCTCACGAACTGCTTGTCGTACGACGGGGGCGAGCCCCCTTCGCGCCAGGAAGCCGATGGCCAGAAGCGTGAGGAGTCCGGGGTGAGCGCCTCGTCGATCCAGACGACGCCGCCGTCCTCGTCGAGGCCGAACTCGAACTTCGTGTCGGCGACGATCACGCCGCGCGAGGCGGCGTAGGCCGCCGCCTCGGAGTAGATCGAGATCGTCAGGTCGCGAAGGCGCGAGGCGAGGTCGTGCCCGACCTCGTTCGCCATCCTCTCGAACGAGACGTTCTCGTCGTGCCCCTCCTCGGCCTTCGTGGCGGGTGTGAAGATCGGACCGGGAAGTCGGGAGGCCTCGGCGAGGCCGGGCGGGAGGGGGACGCCGCAGACGGCGCCCGTCTTCCGGTACTCCTTCCAGCCGGAGCCGGCGAGATAGCCTCGCGCGACGCACTCGAACGGGACGACCCGGCACTTCTTCACGAGGACCGAGCGCCCGGCGAGGAGGCCGGCGTGCGAGGCGAGGTCGGGCGGGAAGGCCGACGCCTCCGTCTCGAGGAGGTGGTTCGGCACGAGCGCCTCGAACTTCCGGAACCAGAAGGTCGAGAGCTGCGTCAGGACGGCCCCCTTCCCGGGGATCCCGGGTGCGAGGACGACGTCGAAGGCCGAGATCCGGTCGGTGGCGACGACGAGGAGGCGCTCCCCGAGGTCGTAGACGTCGCGGACCTTCCCCCGGCGGGGAGGCGGGAGGCCGGGCAGGGAGGTCGCGTCGAGGGCGGCGTGCGGCATGTCCGAATTCTATGCGGCCTCGGCTAGACTCCCCGGGCCGCACGTCGCGGGGGAGTCACGCTTGAAGCTCGAGATCGTTTCCGCCGAAGTGAAGAGGAAGGGAGCCGCCCGGGACGCGGCCGTCGTCTTCGTCGCGAGGCCCGACCGCAAGGAGCCCGCGCGGTTCGAGACCGTCCCGGAGGCGTACCGGGAAGCCGTCCGGAAGGCCGCGCCGCCGGACGCCGGCAGCGACGGGTCGCTCTTCACTCTTCCCCTGGACGCGGGAGGGCCCGCCCGGCGCCTCTACGTCTTCGGGACCGGCACCGGCGAGGAGATGTCTCCGCGGAAGGCGCGGGGCCTCCTGCGGGCGGCGGTGCGCGCGCTGGAGAAGAACGGGGAGCGCTCGGCCCTCGTCGACTTCCCGTTCGCGCTCCAGCGGATGACCGCCGCCGAGTCGCGCGACTTCGTCGCCCGGAACGTCCTCGTCGCGGGATATGCGTTCCCGCGCTACCGGAGCGCCGCCCGCGACGCCGCGAGGCTCGCCGAGGTCTCGCTCGCCGGAGGCCGCGGCGCCTTCGAGGGGGCGACGCCGAAGGAGCTGAGGGATGCCTGTTCCGAGGCGGCGAAGGTCGCGGAGATGTCCGCGTTCGTCCGGGACCTCGGCAACACGCCGTCGAACGACATGGTCCCGCGAATGTTCGCGGACGCGGTGAAGGCCGCCGGCAGGAAGCGGGGCGTGAAGGCGACGGTCCTCGGCAGGAAGCAGATCGAGGCCGAGCGGATGGGCGGCCTCCTCGCCGTCAATCGCGGCGCGGCCGAGGAGCCGCGCTTCGTCGTCCTCGAGCACCGCGGCGGGAAGAAGGGCGAGAAGCCCGTCGTCCTCGTCGGCAAGGGGGTCACGTTCGACTCCGGCGGCATCTCGCTGAAGCCGGCGGAACGGATGGGCGACATGAAGTGGGACATGCTCGGGGCCGCGACGGTCTGCGGGGCGGTCCTCGCGGCGGCCGACCTCGGCCTCCCGCTGAACGTCGTCGCGCTCGCGCCGCTCACCGAGAACCTGCCCTCGGGCACCGCCTACAAGCCGGGGGACGTCGTCACGTTCCGGAACGGGAAGACGGCCGAGATCGACAACACCGACGCCGAGGGGCGCGTCATCCTCGCCGACGCGCTCGACTACGCGAAGGAGTTCTCCCCGGCGGTCGTCGTCGACTACGCCACGCTCACGGGCGCGGCCCTCGTCGCCCTCGGGCTCGAGGCGTCGATCGTCTTCAGCGACGACGACGGCCTCGTCCGCGAGCTCGTCTCTGCGGGAGAGCGGACGGACGAGCGGCTCTGGCGCCTCCCCCTCTGGGACGACTACAGGGAGAACATCCGCTCCGACTGGGCCGACTTCAAGAACACCGGCGGCCGGAACGGCGGCTCGATCAACGGGGCGATCTTCCTCAAGGAGTTCGTCGACCCGAAGACGCCGTGGGCGCACGTCGACATCGCACCGAACGCGTATTTCGAGCGCGAGCACGCCGGGTACGCGACGGGCGCGACGTCGATCGGCCTCGCGATGACGCTCCGCTGGCTGAAGGACCGCGCCTCCCGCTAGAACCGTGCTCTCCTCGCTCCGCGTCCGCGACCTGGCCGTCCTCGAGGACGTCGAGGTGGCGCTCGACACCGGCCTGACGGTCCTGACCGGCGAGACCGGCGCGGGGAAGTCGCTCGTCGTCGACGCGCTCTCGCTCCTCTCGGGCGAGCGCTCCGACGCGACGCTCGTGAGGTCCGGGGCGGAGCGCCTGGTCGTCGAGGGCTCGTTCGAGACCGACGACTCCGTCGTCGGAGACGCGCTCTGCGCCGCGGGGCTTCGCGACGCGGCGGGCCGCGGGCCGGCCGAGGTCGTCGTGAGGCGCGAGGTCTCCGCGTCCGGCAAGGGGCGGCTCTTCATCGACGGCTCGCCGGCGGCTCTGCGGACGCTCGCCGAGGTCGCCCCGCGACTCCTCGTCCTCTACGGGCAGGCGGAGGCGAGGGAGCTCCTCGATCCCGCGGCGCCCCGCGAGCTCCTCGACCGTTTCGCCTCTCTCGCCGAGGCGGCGGCGGACGTGGAACGCCTCCACGCCGCGTACCGCGAGAAGGATGCGGACCGCGAGCGGATCGCCGCCCTGGGAAAGGACGGCCCCGCCCGGCTCGAGGTCCTCGACTTCCGGATCGCCGAGATCGACCGCGCGGCGCCCGTCGAGGGCGAGGAGGAGTCGCTCGGGCGAGAGAAGGCGGCGCTGTCGAGCGTCGAGAAGCGGGGCCGCCTCCTGGCCGACGCCGTGGCGGCCCTCGAGGCGGACGAGGGGGGAGCCCTCCCGGCCCTCGGGACGCTCCGGCGAACGGTCGCCGCCCTCGCCGAGCTCGACCCGGCCGCCGCCGAACGCCTCGCCCTCGTCGACGAGCTCGTCGAGCGCGTCTCCGGGCTCGCCGCCTCGACGTCCCGCGACCTCGAGAAGCTCGAGGCCGACCCGGCGCGCCTCGCAGGTGTCGTCGAGCGGCTCGACCTCCTCGCGAAGCTGAAGCGCAAGTACGGCGGAACGCTGGAGGAGGTCCTCTCCTACCGCGAGGCGATCGGCCGCGAGCGGGACGAGCTCGCCGACCTCGAGGGGGCGCTCCGCAAGGCGCAGAAGGCCGCCGACGAGGCCTTCGGCGCGTACCGCGCCGCGGCGCTCGACCTCTCCGCCGCGCGGGTCGCAGCGGCGCCCCGGCTCGGCAAGGCCGTCGAGAGGCAGCTCGCCGACCTCGCGTTCCTGTCGTCGTCGTTCCGCGTCGAGGTCTCGCGGAAGGGCTCGCCCGACAGCCCGTTCCTCGCCGGCGAGGAGCGGGTCGCGTTCGGGTCGCACGGGATCGACTCCGTCGCTCTCTCCTTCGCGCCGAACCCCGGCGAGCCGCCCCGCCCGCTCGCGAAGATCGCGTCCGGAGGAGAGCTCTCTCGCGTGCAGCTCGCCGTGGCGGCGGCGCTCGCAGAGGCCGAGAGCGGCCGCGAAGGGAGGCGGGGCAGCCGTCGGGGCGGGCCCGTGAGGACGTTCGTCTTCGACGAGGTCGACGCCGGCGTCTCCGGCGCGACGGCGGAGGCGGTGGGACGGAAGCTCCGCGCCCTCGCCGCGCGCGAGCAGGTCCTCGTCGTGACGCACCTCCCCCAGGTCGCCGCGGCCGGCGAGCGCCACCTCTCGGTCCGGAAGGTCGTCTCGGACGGCCGGACCCGGACGGTCGTGACGGACCTGGACGAGAAGGGGCGCGTCGACGCGATCGCGGCTCTCCTCGCGGGCGCGTCGGTGACCGACGCGGCGCGGCGCCAGGCGCGGCAGCTCCTCGCCTCGG
>CAZNSS010000027.1:0-15182 GCA_964575465.1 uncultured Holophagales bacterium
CGCGAACGCGGCGGCCGCGGCCGAACGGAGCCTCCTGAACGCGCTCCGCGCCGGCTGTCGCGCCCCCGTCGCCGCGCTCGCCACCCTGGCGGAGGACGGAAGGCTCTCTCTCCGCGCACGCGTCCTCGCCCTCGACGGCTCCAGGATGCTCGAGGACGAGGCGAGGGGGCCCGCCGCGGACCCCGCGGCCCTCGGGCGCCTCGTGGCGGAAAGGCTCCTCGCGCGGGGGGCCCAGGAGCTCGTCACGGAGGCCCGCGCGGCGGCACGATGAGGAGGATCCTCCTCCTCCGCCCCACGGGCGACCCGGTCCCGGGCGCCGACCTGCTCGTCACGCACCGGATCGTCCCGTCCCCGTTCGGGATCGCGGCGACGCGAACCTTCGACCCGGCCGGGGCGATCCTCGTCGTCTCCTCGCGGACGACCGTCGACGTCCTCCGCGCCGCCGCGGCGTCGGGCCCGCTTCCCTCGTTCCGCCTCGTCCTGACGGCGGGCGCGGGGACGGCGGCGGCGCTCGCGGAGGCCGGGGTGAAGGAACCCGTCACGCCGACGCCGCCGGGGGCCGTCGGCATCCTCGCGGAGCTGGCCCGCCGCGACGAAAGGGGACGGCTCCTCTGGCCCCGTGGCTCCGACGCCGACGACGCCCCCGTCGTCGAGCTCGCCGAACGCGGCTTCGACGTGACCGCCCCCGTCGTCTACGTGAAGGAGGCGCTCCGCGAGCTGGACGCGAGCCTTCTCCGCGCGTTCCGCGAAGGGGCGTACGGCGCGCTCGCGATCGGCTCCCTCGCGGCGCTCGACGTCTTCCTCGAGGCGCTCGGCGCCACCCCCGCGGAGCTGCCGCCGGTAAGATTCGGCGTCGTCGGCCCCGAGACCGCGCGACTCCTCGTCCAGCGCGGCTTCCCCGACCCCGTCGTCCCGAAGAGGCCGCTCCTCACCGACCTGATCGCGCTCCTCAAGGAGGCCTGACCATGGCGTTCCCCCTCCACCGCTACCGGCGCCTGCGCCTCACCGAGTCGCTCCGGACGATGGTCCGCGAGACGACCCTCGACCCGGCCGACTTCATCGCCCCGATGTTCGTCGTCCCGGGCGAGGGGATCCGCCAGCCGATCCCCTCGATGCCGGGCATCGACCGGGTCTCGGCCGACCTCGCCGCGAGGGACGCCGCGGAGCTCGCGGCGCGCGGCGTCCTCTCGGTCATCCTCTTCGGCATTCCGGACCACAAGGACGCCGTCGGCACCTCCTCGGCCGACCTCCTCGGCCCGGTCTGCCGGGCCGTCGGGACGATCAAGAAGGCGAGCCCGGCGACGGTCGTCATGACCGACGTCTGCCTCTGCGAGTACACGGACCACGGGCACTGCGGCGTCATCGCGGGCCAGACCGTCGACAACGACGCGACGCTCCCGATCCTCGCGGCCGAGGCGCTCGCCCACGCGAAGGCGGGAGCCGACGTCGTCGCGCCGAGCGACATGATGGACGGCCGCGTCCGGGCGATCCGCGAGGCGCTCGACGCGAATGGCTTCCGGAACGTCCCGGTCCTCTCCTACGCCGCCAAGTACGCGAGCGGCTTCTACGGCCCGTTCCGCGAGGCGGCCGAGTCGACGCCGTCGTTCGGCGACCGGCGCGCCTACCAGATGGACCCGGCGAACGTCCGCGAGGCGGTCAAGGAGGTCCTCTCCGACGTCGAGGAGGGGGCCGACATGGTGATGGTCAAGCCGGCGCTCTCGTACCTCGACGTCGTGCGGGCGGCGAAGGAGGTCACGAACGTCCCGCTCGCGACCTACAACGTCTCGGGCGAGTACGCGATGGTGAAGGCCGCCGCCGAGCGCGGCTGGATCGACGGCAAGCGGGTCACGCTCGAGATCCTGACCTCGATGAAGCGCGCGGGGGCCGACCTGATCCTGACCTACCACGCGAAGGAGGCTGCCGAGTGGCTGCAAGGAAGATGAGGCGAAAGGCGGCCGCGCCGCCCGCGCCGAAGAAGAAGGCCCCGAAGAAGCCCGCCGCGCCCCGCCGCCGCCGCGTCCGCCGGACGACCGAGTCGGACCGCCTCTACGCCCGCGCGAAGGCGAAGATGCCGGGCGGCGTCAGCTCGCCGGTGCGTTCCTTCAAGTCGGTCGGCGCGACGCCGTTCTTCGTGAAGAAGGCGAAGGGCTCAGTGATCGTCGACGCCGACGGGAACCGCTACGTCGACTACGTCATGTCGTACGGGCCGCACCTCTTCGGCCACATGCCGAAGGCGGTCGCCGCGGCGATCCGACGGGCGCTCCCGCGCGGGACCTCCTACGGCGCCCCCTGCCGCGCCGAGGTCGAGCTCGCCGAGCGCGTGACGCGCCTCGTCCCGTCGATGGAGAAGGTCCGCTTCGTCTCCTCGGGGACCGAGGCGGCGATGAGCGCCGTCCGCCTGGCGCGCGCCGCGACGGGGCGCGACCTCGTCCTGAAGTTCTCGGGCTGCTACCACGGCCACGCCGACTCGTTCCTCGTCTCCGCCGGCTCCGGCCTCGCGACGCTCGGGATCCCCGGCTCGCCCGGCGTCCCTGCCGACCTCGCGAAGGCGACGCTCACGGCGAAGTACAACGACCTCGACTCCGTCGAGGCCCTCTTCAGGCAGTACCCGGGGCAGATCGCCGTCATCGCCGTCGAGCCGGTCGCCGCGAACATGGGCGTCGTCCTCCCGAAGCCCGGCTTCCTCGAGGGACTCCGGAAGATCGCCGATCGCGAGACGGCGCTCCTCCTCTTCGACGAGGTGATCACGGGCTTCCGCCTGGCGAAGGGGGGCGCGCAGGAGCTGTTCGGCGTGAAGCCCGACCTCACCTGCCTCGGGAAGATCCTCGGCGGCGGCCTCCCGGTCGGCGCCTACGGCGGGCGGGCCGACCTGATGGCCCACGTCGCGCCCGACGGTCCCGTCTACCAGGCGGGGACGCTCTCCGGGAACCCGCTCGCGATGGCGGCCGGAATCGCGATGCTCGACTCGCTGACGCCAGCGGCCTACGCGAAGCTCGAGAAGACCGGCGCCAAGCTCGAGAAGGGAATGCGGAAGGTCGCCAGGGAGCTCGGCGTCGAGGACCGCCTCACGCTGAACCGGATCGGCTCGATCCTGACCCTCTTCTTCAACCCCGGCCCCATCGCGGGCTTCGACGACGTGAAGAAGAGCGACGGCGCGGCGTTCAACCGCTGGTTCCACGGCCTGCTGAAGCGGGGCGTCTTCATCGCGCCCGCGGCGTTCGAGGCGATGTTCGTCTCGACGGCGCATACCGACAAGGACCTCGAGAAGACCCTCACCGCCCACCGCGAGGCGCTGAAGGAGGCCTTCGCCGAAGGCTGACCCGGACGGGCGGCCGGGATTCCGCCCGGCCGCCCTCGTCCGCCGCGAAGGAGAACCGTGAACGGCCTCGCCCAGCAGCTCGTCCGCTACGGCGTCCTCCTCGTGGCGGGGAACGTCTTCCTCGAGCAGCTCGGCCTGCCGATCCCCGCGATGCCGCTCTTCGTCGTGGCCGGGGCGCTCGTCGCCGAGGATCGCCTCGCGGGCCCGCCCCTCCTCCTCGCCATCCTCGCCGCCGCCCTCGCGGCCGACACGCTCTGGTTCTTCCTCGGCCGGAAGTACGGCTGGCACATCCTCCGCTTCCTCTGCGGTCTCTCGCTCTCGACCGACACCTGCGTCCGGAAGACCTCGGAGGCCTACGACCGCTTCGGCCTCCGAACGCTCCTCTTCGCGAAGTTCGTACCGGGTCTCTCGGCCGTCTCGGTTCCGGTCTCGGGCGCGCTGAAGGCGCCCTACCTCAGGTTCCTCGGCTACGACCTGGCGGGGACGCTGGTCTGGGCGGGGACGGGCCTCGGGATCGGTGCGGTGTTCCACGAGCAGGTCGAGGCCGTCCTCGTCCTCATCCGTCGCTTCGGAACCGGGGCGATCGGCCTCCTGGCGGCCGGCCTCGCCCTCTACCTCGCCTTCCGGCTCTGGCGCCGGCAGCGAACGCTCGCGTCGCTCCGGATGGCGCGGATGACGCCCGCGACCCTCGCCGAGCGCGTCCTCGCGGGCGACGGCACCCTGGCCGTCGTGGACGTGAGGCACCGGCTCTCCCGTCGCGACGACCCGCGGAAGGTCCCCGGCGCCCTCGTCGCCGACCTGGGCGAGCTGGATGCAAAGCTCCGCGACATTCCTTTCGAGATGGACGTCGCCCTCTACTGCACGTGAACGAGCGAGGCGTCGGCGGCCCGTGTGGCACGCCTCCTCCTCGACCGCGGCTACAGGAACGTGCGCCCCCTCGAAGGGGGCTTCGCCGCCTGGCTCGCCGCCGGCCTCCCGACGGAGCCGCTCGACGAGAGCGAGACCGCCCTCCACGCCCCGGCCGCGTAGGGGACGGAAGGACGGCCGCCCTCGTCAGGGGGCGGCCGCCGCGGGAGAACCGCCCGTCAGGCGACGCCGCGCCGGACCGCGAAGAGCCCTGCGGCGCCGAGGAGCGTCGCCAGGAGCGCGAGGCCGGTGCGGTCGAGGGCCGGGATGCGCGTCAACGTGCACGACGACCTGTCCTCGTTGAAATACGACTCGTTGTCCCAGTAGTTCGGGTCGCTGAAGTCGGTGTAGGGAGCCAGCGTTCCCCAGACCTCGAGGTTGAAGGTCGTGCCCGGAGAGGCGAGGGGAAACGTCACCGTTCCGGAGAAGGCTCCGCCGACCACCGGCACGATCGTCCAGTAGTCGAGGTCCATGCTGCCGTTGTACGCGTAGATCGTGGCGTAGGGCGACGTGCTCGTCCCGGACGCCGAGAAGGACTCGCACGTGAAGGCGGACGACGTGACGGTCGCGCTCGCGAGCGAGACGTGCGGCGCAAAGGTCGCGACCGAGAGGACCACGAGCGGAACGAGGACACGAAGGATCGAGCGGCGATCTCCCATCGGAACCTCCCGTTTCTGAATGTGAATCTCACCAGAGTATAGGCTCCGTCCGGCCGCCGGAATCGGGGTCAGCCGGAATCGGGAATCGGGGAATCGGGGTCAGGCGTGAAATCGTGTATTTTCGAGAGTCGCGCGCGCCGTGCACGCCCGGCCGATGCGCTGCCGAGCCCCTGGATCGGCGCCCCTGGGCTGGCCTATCGTCCCCGCGTGAGCGAACCCCGGTCCCTCACTCCGCCGAGCGCGTTCGAGACGCGCCGCCTCCGCCTCCGGCGCCCGCTCCCGGGCGACGACGAGGCGGTCTTCGCCTACGCGAGCGACCCCGCCGTGACGCGCCTGATGGACTGGCCGACGCACGAGACGATCGAGACGAGCCGGCGATTCCTCACCTTCTGCGCGGACGGCTGGGTGTCTCGGACGGAGTTCACGTGGCTCGTGACGGAGCGGCCCGAGGACCGGGCCCTCGGCGCCATCGCGTGCCGCCCGCGGGGCGAGGCGATCGAGTTCGGGTACGTCCTCCACCGCGACGCGCAGGGACGGGGCCTCGCGACGGAGGCGGCCCGAGCCCTCGTCGGCTGGCTCTGGTGCCTGCCGGACGTCGGCCGGATCGAGGCGACGTGCGACGCCGAGAACGCGGCGTCCGCCCGCGTCCTCGAGAAGGCCGGTCTCGCGTGCGAGCGCGTCCTGCCGCGGTACGGGGCGCGCCCGAACCTCGGTCCCGAGCCGAGGGACGCGCTCCTCTTCTCCCGGGTGCGCTGAGACGATCGGGCTCGGACGATGCCACCTTCCCGGGCGTCCGCGCACGACCCGGCGCGCTGGGTCTTCCCTCCCGGCCGTTTCGACCGGGAGCGGTGGAAGGGGGGCCTGGAGGAGCACTGCCGGGACGCCGAGCTCGTCCACGACCAGCGGACGACGGTGCGCGTCGTCGGGACGGCGCGACTTCCGTCGCCGACGCCCGTCAGCCCCGTTTCGCGCGCCGTCTCCCGGAACGCCGCCGGGGGCAGGTGACGAGGTGGTCGTCCACGAGGCCGACGGCCTGCATGTAGGCGTAGACGATCGTCGGCCCGACGAAGCGGAAGCCGCGGCCGAGGAGCTCCTTCGAGATCCGCCCGGCGAGGGGCGTCTTCGCCGGGACCTCCCGCATCTCGCGGAACGCGCTCCTCAGGGGACGGCCGTCGACGAAGGCCCAGAGCCAGGCGGAGAAGGAGCCGGCCTCCTTCTGCACGGCGAGGAAGGCCTTCGCGTTGCCGATCGCCGACTCGACCTTCAGCCTGTTCCGGACGATCCCGGGGTCGGCGAGGAGGCGCTCGACGTCTCGTGGTCCGAACCGGGCGACCGCCTCCGGGTCGAAGCCCCCGAAGGCGCGCCGGTAGCCTTCCCGCTTCCGGAGGACGGTGATCCAGGACAGGCCGGCCTGGGCCCCTTCGAGGATCAGCATCTCGAAAAGGTGGCGGTCGTCGCGCGACGGGACGCCCCACTCCTCGTCGTGGTACGCGACGTAGAGCGGGTCGGTCCCCGCCCACGGGCAGCGGACGCTCCCGGGCATGGCGCGGATGATGCCATCGGGCCCGTGAGGCGGTGTCGCCCCGCGTCACTTCGAGGGGATGACGCACGCCGCCGCCGGACCGGAACTCCCCGCGGACCCGTTCCCGGGTCACGTCGTCCCGCGGCTCCTCAAGGTGGCCCTCGCGCTTCTCCTCGCGGCCTCGGCCATCCTCCTCGCCGGGTGAGGCGGGAGGTGGGGCGGCCTCAGCCGAGCGCTTCGCGGAGGAGCGCGGCGAGACGGACGTACTCGTCGCGCGAGTTGTAGAGCTGCGCCGAGACCCGGACCAGCATTCCCCCGGGACAGCGCCACGGATAGAGCCACGTCTCGACGCCCCGCTCGCGGAACCAGTTCATGAGCCTTTCGTGGGTCAGGCCGGCGGCCGGGGAGCCGGGGGCCGGTGCCGGGAGCGGGACCGAGGCGATCGACCCGACCATCGACGCGGGGGCGGCGGGCGTTCCGCCGAGCGTCTCGAGGAGGATCCGGCGCCCCTCGAGGGCGAGGGCGTGGTTCCTCTCCATCACCTCGACCCAGCCGCCCGGGAGGAGCGAGCCGACGAAGGCGAGCGCCGCCGGGATCGCGAGCCAGGGCGTCGGGTCGGCGGTGCCGGTCCAGTCGAACTCGGCACGAAACCGGGAACCCGGCTCGGGCGACCAGCCGTGGCTGATCGCCGTCGGGTGGATTTTCGCCTGGAGGTCGCGGCGGACGTGGAGGTACGCGGCCCCCTTCGGCGCACAGAGCCACTTGTGGGCGTTGCCGGTGGCGAACGCCGCCCCGAGCAGATCGAGGTCGATCGGGACCATCCCCGGGGCGTGCGCCCCGTCGACGAGCGTCTCGACGCCGCGCGCCCTCAGCTCTGCGACGAGCCTCCCGACGGGGAAGACGAGGGCGGTCGGGCTCGTGACGTGGTCGAGGAGGACGAGACGCGTCCGGGGCGTGACGGCGGCGAGGAGCGGGTGGGTGACGTCCTCCTCCCCCTCGAGCGGGAACGGGACGTCGGCGACGACGACCCGGGCACCGCTCCCCGCGGCGACGAACTCCATCGCCTTCCGGCAGGCGGGGTAGACGTGGGAGGTCGTCAGGAGCTCGTCGCCGGCCGAGAGGTCGAGCGAGCGGAGGACGGCGTTGACACCGGCCGTCGCGTTCGGGACGAAGGCCAGGTCGTCGGGGTGCGCGCCGAGAAAGGCACCGAGGGCCTCGCGGGCCCCGGCGAGCCGGGCGGGGAGGGTTCGCCAGAGGAAGTCGACCGGCTCGCGCTCGAGCTCGGCCCGGAGCGCCGCCTGCTCCTCGAGGACGGCCTTCGGGCAGGCACCGAACGAGCCGTGGTTCAGGTACGAGACCTCGGCGTCGAGGGTCCAGAACGGGGCGAACGGGCTCCGGCGGGGGGGCTCGGCGGGCGCGCCGCCCGGGACGACGCCGCCGGTCACGCGAGGCCGTAGCGCTCGAGGCGCGTGTAGAGCTGGGCGCGGGTGAGCCCGAGGAGCTTCGCCGCGCGGCTCCGGTTGTTCTTCGCCCGCTCGAGCGCCTGTTTCACGAGCGTCTTCTCGAGGGCGTCGAGGTCGAGGCCGCCCGGCGGGAGCTCGATGGCCGCCGCCGAGGCGACGCGCGCATCCCCGCTCCGCGCCACGGCGATCGGGAGGTGCTCGACCTGGACGAGCCCGCCTTCGCAGAGGATCACGGCCCTCTCGAGAGCGTTTCGGAGCTCGCGGACGTTCCCGGGCCACGAGTAGGAGAGGAGGAGCTCGCGGGCCTCCCGCGAGACCCCGGGTGCCGGGCGGCCGACGTTTCGCGCGAGGTCCCCGAGGAAGCGCTCGGTGAGGAGGAGGACGTCCTCGGGCCTCTCCCGGAGCGCCGGGAGGTGGATCTCGAAGACCGAGAGCCGGTAGAAGAGGTCCTCGCGGAACTCGCCGCGCGCGATGGCCGCGTGGAGGTCGCGGTTCGTGGCGGCGACGAGCCTCACGTCGGTCCTCAGGACCTTCGTCCCGCCGAGCCGCTGGAACTCCCTGGCCTCGAGGACGCGGAGGAGCTTCGCCTGGACGAGCGGGCTCGTCTCGCCCGCCTCGTCGAGGAACAGGGTGCCGCCGGCGGCCTGCTCGAGCCGCCCGGGGTGGGCGGCGTACGCCCCGGTGAACGCCCCCTTCTCGTAGCCGAAGAGCTCCGATTCGAGGAGCTGCTCGGGGAGCGCCGCGCAGTTGAGGGCGACGAAGGGGCCCGAGCTCCGGCCGGAGGCCCGGTGGACGGCGCGCGCGACGACCTCCTTCCCGGTGCCCGACTCCCCGGTCAGGAGGACGGTGGTTTCCGTGGGCGCCACCTTCGATGCCTGGACGAGGACGGCGCGCCAGGCCGGCGAGGCGCCGACGCTCCGCCCGAAGCCGTCGCGCGACTCCAGCTCGTCCGACAGCGCGCGCACGCGCTCCTCGAGCCGGGCCGCCTCGCGCCGGGCCTCCTCGGCCCGCCGGGCCTCCTCGGCGAGCCGCTGGTGAGAGAAGGCGAGGGCGACCTGGTCGGCGACGCGGCGCGCCAGCTCGACGTCCTCCTCGCCGTAGCGCCCCTTCTCGCCCGCGTGGAACGAGAGCGCGCCGACGGTCTTCCCCTCGAGGTGGATCGGGACGCGCAGGCTGGAATGGAGGCCCGCGCCGAGGAGGATCGCCCGCCGCGAGGAGTCGGGGGGGAGGTCGATCTCCGCGTCCCCGACGATCTGGAAGTCGAGGTCCATCTGGGCACGCTCGGACTCGGGGATCGGGTACGTCTCGGGGGCCCATGAACGGTCCCCCGCGATGGCCCAGAGGCGGTTCTCCGTCCGGTCCTCCGAGAGGAGCCCGAGCGTCATCTTCTCGTGCGGGAGGACGCGTCGGGCGATCGTCGAGACCTGGTCGAAGACCTCGCGGACGTCGAGGGCGCTCGCAAGTGCGGGGCCGAGAGCCTCGAGCTCGCGGTGCCGGCGGAGCCGCCTCCGCTCCACGTCGGCGAGGCGCTCGTGCTCGAGGGCGGCGGCGCGGGTGGCGGCGATCGCCGCGGCGGCCTCCTCCTCCCGCGCCCCGAACCGGCCCGGCTCGCGCGAGGAGAACCAGAGGCTGCCGAGCGGAACGGCGCCCCGGACGACCGGCACGACGAGGATCGAGCGGGCGCCGGATTCGAGGACGCGCCGGTCGACGCGGAGCGCCGGGTCGAGGACGTCGCGGGCGTCCTCGATCCTCCGGGGCTGCGTGCCGGACGGCCAGAGGAGGTCGGAGACCTCGTCCCGCTCGACACGCCACTCGGGCTCGGCCGTCGTGGCGGACAACGAGGCGCCCCACGACAGCAGCGCGGGGCCTTCGACGAGCCGGCCCACTCCGGCGGCGTCGAACGGAAGGACGCGCCGCGCGGCGTCGGCCACGCGGGCGAAGACCTCGGGCAGGGAGAGCGTCTCGGCGACGATCCGGGCGATCTCGGTCAGAACGCCGACGAGCGGATCGGCCGCGCGCGGGCGGGAAGGAGCGACGGACACGGAGGCGGCATTCTACCGGGCGGCTCCCTTAGACTCCCGGGGCCATGACTGCCGTTCGAGAGCTCGCCGAGCGCGTTCTCGCGGGAATCCCGCCGGCCATAGCCCGGGCCATCACCTGGGCCGAGACCTCGGACCCGCGGTTCCCCGAACTCCTCACCCACCTCTGGTCGCGCACGGGCCGGGCCCGCGTCGTGGGGCTGACGGGCGCTCCGGGCGCCGGCAAGTCGACCCTCACGGCAGCCCTTGCCCGGGCCTCCCGCGCCGAGGGGCGCCGGGTCGGCATCGTCGCCGTCGACCCCTCCTCGCCCTTCACGGGCGGGGCGATCCTGGGCGATCGGATCCGGATGCAGGAGCTCTACACCGACCCGGGCGTGATGATCCGGTCGATGGCGACCCGCGGCCACCTCGGCGGCCTCTCGCGCGCCACGGCCGACGCCGTCGACGTCCTCGACGCGGCCGGCTTCGACGACGTCCTCGTCGAGACGGTCGGCGTCGGGCAGGACGAGGTCGAGGTCTTCCGCCTCGCCGAGACGTGCGTCGTCCTCCTGACCCCGGGCATGGGAGACGACATCCAGGCGATCAAGGCGGGCCTCATGGAGGTCGCGGACATCTTCGTCGTCAACAAGGCCGACCGCGAAGGGGCCGACCGGACCGTCCACGAGGTCCTCCAGATGCTCGAGATGGGAGAGCACGGGGACTGGATTCCCCCGGTCCTGAAGTCCGTCGCCCGGACGGGAGAGGGCGTCCCCGGGCTGCGCGCCGAGCTGGCGAAGCACCGGGAGTTCCTCTCCGGGCCGTCGGGAGCCTCCCGCCGGAGGGAGCGGACCGTCCGCCGGATCGAGGCCATCGTCCAGCAGAAGCTCCTCGCCGAGCTCCACGGCCTGTCGGGGAGCGAGGCGTCGATCGCCTCCTGGGCGGGGCGGATCGAGGCCCGGTCCGAGGACCCGGTCCGCGCCGCGGAGGCGCTCTTCGAGACGCTCCGGAGGAACGGCGGGCCCGAGGCGCCGAAGGGGGGCGTGAAGCGGATCGCGCACCTCGGCCTCGCGGTCGCGTCGGTCGACGACGGCGGCTCCTTCTGGGACCTCCTCGGTCTCCCCGAGGAGCACCGGGAGGAGGTCGCATCGCAGAAGGTCCTCACCTCGTTCCACCCGGTCGGCGAGTCGAGCCTCGAGCTCCTCGAGCCGACCGCGGCGGAGAGCCCGATCGCGAAGTTCCTCGAGAAGAAGGGGCCGGGCCTCCACCACGTCTGCCTCGAGGTCGCCGACGTCGCCGCGACGCTCGCGAAGCTGAAGGCCGCCGGAGTGAGGCTCGTCCACGAGGAGCCCTTCGAGGGGGCGCACGGCTGCCTCGTCGCGTTCGTCCACCCGGCCGCGACGGGCGGCGTCCTCCTGGAGCTCTCGCAGCCACGGCCCTGAAAGCGGCCTCCCCCCGGGAGGGCCCGGCCGGGCCCCAGGGGGATTCCGGCGGGCCCGGTGCGGCTACTTCGGCAGGGTCACCGAGACGGTCTCACCCGCCTCGACCCGGGCCGAGAGCGTGACGGCGTCCTCCGCGGGAGCGCCGTGTTTCATCAGGAACCCGCGGAGGTCCTCGGCCTTGTCGAAGAAGTTCGTCCGCTTCTCGGCCTTGTTGAACGCGGCGAAGGCGTAGGGCGCACCCTCCGGTCCCTTCTTCAGCTGCCAGACGAGCTCGGCCACGGAACCTCCTACTGGAGCAGCCCCTCGGGGCGCCCGGTCTCGAGGCGCAGGACGTCGCGGACGTCCCGGCCCACCATTTCGAAGAACCGTTCGTGATACGCGGCCACGGTGCCGATCCGGGCGTCCTCGAACATCTTCTCGAGCCGCTGGAGCGGGAAGAAGAGGGTCGCGACCCCCAGCTCCGGCTCGGAACCGGCCCGGAACTGCCGGGCCCAGTCGTCGAAGAGGGCCACGTCGATCCCGCGCAGGGTCACGCCGGCCGGGGTGAGCGCCCGGAGGACTCCCCAGTACTTCTCCTTCGGGGAGTGGAGGTGGACGAGGACGAGGGTCCCGGCCTCCACGCAAGCCTCAGAGCTGGACGTTCGCGACGAAGAACTTCGCCGGCGGCGTCGTCCCGTTCAGCAGGGACTCGGCGTCCTCGGGCGTCAGGAGGAACTTCCCTGCGTTCTCCCCGGCGCTCGTCGCCATGTAGAGCTCCACCTTCTCGACGAGCCGCCCGGCGGTCCTGGCTTCCTTCAGGCCCCGTGCCGTCCCGACGAGGGCGCCGAAGACGACCGTCTCGGTGTCCGTGGTCGCCTGCACGCGGATCGTCCCGGGGCCGCCCTGGGTGATCCGCGCGCCGCGGACCTGGGCCGACTGGTAGGCGCGCAGGAACGCGTCCTGGACGATCGGGTCGAGGACGTTCCCGGGCACCGGAGCGACGACGGCCTTCTCGGCGGACCGGGGGGCGGCGGCGGTCGACGGCTCGTGCGGGATGACGGGCGCGGCCACGGCGGGAGCCGCGATGTCGGACTTCTTGCTCTGCTTGATGTACTCGGAGAGGGACGGGGCCTTCGCGGTCGTGTCCGTCTCCTTCTTCATCGGCTCCGGGTCGCCGAGGATGTAGGCGTCGCGGTAGTTCTCCTTGTTGGCCGCGTCGGTCTTCGTCGGGTCGACCTCGGCCATCGCGATCATCTTCTTGGCGCCGAGCTTGTCGTGGAAGACGAAGTTGCGACCCTGCGCGACCGGCTTGTCGGCCGATTCGATCCGGGTGCCGTCCTTCAGGATGATGAGGAAGGCAGGGGCGGGAAGCGCCGCGAGGAACGCGCCCGCGAGGGCCAGACCCGCGAGGGTGAGCGTGCGCCGGATCGACATGGGAGCCTCCTCGGCGACCCGGGGTGAACCCGGTGCGCCACGATGAAGTATAAACAGCGGTTCCGGAGGACGAGACGCCGTGCTGATCGTCATGGACAGGAGCGCCACCCCGGCCGACGTCGGCCGGGTCGTCGAGGCCGCCGAGGGGCTGGGGCTGAAGGCCCACCCGATCCCGGGCGAGCAGCGGACCGCGGTGGGAATCACGGGGAACCCGGGGACGGTCGAGCCGGCCGCCTTCGAGAACCTCCCGGGAGTCCTCGAGGTCATCAAGGTCTCGCACCCCTACAAGCTCGTCTCGAGGGAGTTCCACCCGGAGGACACCGTCGTCTCGATCGGCGGCGTACCGGTCGGGGGGACCCGGCTCGCGATCATCGCCGGGCCGTGTGCGGTCGAGACCCTCGAGCAGACGGTGACGATCGCGAAGGAGGTCAAGGCCCGAGGCGCCCACCTGCTCCGCGGCGGGGCCTACAAGCCGCGGACGTCCCCCTATTCCTTCCAGGGGCTGGGCGAGGAGGGGCTGAAGATCCTCGCCGCGGCCCGCGAGGCGACGGGGCTCCCCGTCGTCACGGAGGCGCTCGACACCTCCTCGATCGACGTCGTCGCGAAGTACGCCGACTGCATCCAGATCGGCGCGCGGAACATGCAGAACTTCGAGCTCCTGAAGGCCGCAGGGCGGATCGGAAAGCCGGTCCTCCTGAAGCGGGGCATGTCGGCGACGCTCGAGGAGTTCCTCCTCGCGGCCGAGTACGTCCTGGCCGAGGGGAACCCGAACGTCGTCCTCTGCGAGCGGGGCGTGAGGACCTTCAGCGACTTCACCCGGAACACGCTCGACCTCGCCGTCGTCCCGGCCGTCGAACGCCTCTCGCACCTCCCGATCCTCACCGATCCCTCGCACGGCACCGGGCGGCGCCACAAGGTCGCCCCGATGTCGCTCGCTTCGGTCGCGGCGGGGGCCGACGGGGTCGCCGTCGAGGTCCACCACCAGCCCGAGCGGGCCCTGTCCGACGGTCCCCAGGCGCTGACGCCGGCGATGTTCTCGGAGCTGATGGCGCGCCTCGCGCCGATCGCCGCCGCGGTGGGGCGGACGCTGTGACCGGGCTCCCCGCGGTCCTCGTCCTGGAGGACGGCCGCGCCTTCGAGGGCGTCGGCTTCGGCGCCGCGGGGACGGCGTTCGGGGAGGTGGTCTTCAACACCGCGATGGCCGGGTACGAGGAAACGCTCACCGACCCCTCCTACCGCGGGCAGATCGTCGTGATGACCGCCTCGCACGTCGGCAACTACGGGATCACCGGGGAAGACGCCGAGTCGGACCGGATCCAGGTCGCCGCCTTCGCCGCCCGGCACTTCCCGGAGCGCTTCTCGAACGCGCGCGGCAGGAAGGGGCTCGGCGAGGCGCTCCGCGAGGCGGGGACGGTCGCGATCCACGGCCTCGACACGCGGGCTCTCGTGAGGCACCTCCGCTCCCTCGGCGCGATGCGGGGGGCCGTCTCGACGGAGCACGTCGACGAGGCGGGGAGGGAGCACCTCCTCGGAATGGTCCTCGAGCAGCCGACGATGACCGGGGCGCCCCTCGCTCTCGAGGTCGGGACCCGGAGCCCCTATGCGTGGGGTGACCACGCCGCGGGACGCCCGCGGGTCGCCGCTCTCGACTTCGGCATCAAGCGGAACATCCTCCGGAAGCTCGCGGCCCGGGGCCTCGACGTCACCGTCTTCCCGCCGACGGCGACGGCGGCGGAGCTGGCCGGGTTCGACGGCACCTTTCTCTCGAACGGCCCGGGCGACCCCGCCGCGCTCCCCGCACAGGTCGAGACGATCCGGGCGCTCGTCGACGAGGGCAAGCCGCTCTTCGGCATCTGCCTCGGGCACCAGCTCCTCGGCCTCGCCCTCGGGGCGAGGACCTTCAAGCTGAAGTTCGGCCACCGCGGCGTGAACCACCCGGTGAAGGACCTCGTGACGGGAGCCGTCTCGATCACCTCGCAAAACCACGGCTTCGCGGTCGACCCGGAGTCGCTCCCCGCTGGGCTCGAGCTGACGCACGTCAACCTCAACGACGGGACGTGCGAGGGGTTCCGGGTCTCGGGGCGGCCGGTCTACGCCGTCCAGTACCACCCCGAGTCGGCCCCGGGTCCCCACGACTCCGACCCGCTCTTCGCGGAGTTCGCGCGGTCGCTCGCCTCCGCAGAGCGCCGTTGAACGTCCCTCTCTTCCTCGCGCGCCGGTTCCTCGCGGGGCGCCGGGGCGGCCTCCTCGGGACGGTCTCGTCGCTCGCGCTCGCGGGCGTCGCGCTCGGCACGGCCGCCCTCGTCGTGGCGATGGGGCTCATGTCGGGCTACCGGGGGGAGCTCTTCGAGAAGATCGCCGGGACGAACGCGGAGGTGCTCGTCCTTCCCCCGGCCGACGCCGCGGAGGGGCCGACGCGCGCCGCGCTCGCGGCGGTCCCCGG
>CAZNSS010000028.1:0-14829 GCA_964575465.1 uncultured Holophagales bacterium
CGGGCGTCAGCGGACCGCGAGCTCATTCCTCCGCACGCTGCCGTTGGCGCAACCCTTCTCGTCCTCTTGCTGACACGCCCTCTCGATGCGCGCGAGGGCCTTCGGCAGGTTTCGGACCACGCCGCCGATCGGCTCGGCGCGGGGGAGGCGATCCTTCGAGGTCACCGTCGCGTTCGGATCGGCGCCCGCGAGGAGGAGCGCCTCGAGACGGCGAGCTTTCCCGAACGAGTCGGACCCCTCGACGAAGGCCACTCTCTGACTCCTTCCAGGCACCGCGCGTAAACGCACCCGGCTCGCCCGCGCAGGGCGAGTCAGATACCCTCGCAACATCCAGGACGGCGCAGGTCGGTGGGACCTCCCCGGGGACCGAGTTCCCTGCGGGCGTTCCCGGGAGGTGAGACGGTGACGAGGCTGAAGGTGGCGAGCTTCTCGATCTCGATCGACGGGTTCGGAGCGGGACCCGACCAGAGCCTCGAGAACCCGCTCGGGTTCGGTGGCGCGCAGCTCCACGCCTGGGCCTTCCCGACCCGGACGTTCCGGCGGACGGTCTTCGGGAGCGACGGCGGGACGACGGGAATCGACGACGACTTCGTCGCCCGCGGGTTCGAGAGCGTCGGCGCCTGGATCCTCGGCCGGAACATGTTCGGACCCGTCCGCGGTGCGTGGCCCGACGAAAGCTGGAGAGGCTGGTGGGGCGAGGACCCGCCGTATCACGTCCCCGTCTTCGTCCTGACGCACCACTCCCGCCCCCCGCTCGCGATGGAGGGCGGGACGACGTTCCACTTCGTGACGGGCGGCATCCACGAGGCGCTCGAGCGGGCGCGGGAGGCGGCGCAGGGCCGCGATATCCGCCTCGGTGGCGGTCCGGCCACGATCCGGCAGTACCTGCGCGAGGGGCTCGTCGACGAGCTGCACCTCGCGATCGCCCCCGTCCTGCTCGGCGCCGGCGAGCGGCTCCTCGGGGAGATCGACCTCCGCGCGCTCGGCTACGCGTGCACGCGCCACGTCGCGTCCGAGCACGCGACCCACGTCGTCCTCGAGAGGTCGGCGCGCCCCTGAGCCGCGCCGCCGCCACGGAAAGGAGACCCGACATGCCGAACACCATTCGCCTCCACCGCGTCCTCCGAGCTTCGCCCGACCGGGTCTACCGCGCGTTCCTCGACCCGGACGCGATGGTCAAGTGGATCCCGCCGAACGGCTTCACGGGCAAGGTGCACGCGATGGACGCCCGCGTGGGGGGCTCTCACAGGATGTCGTTCACGAACTTCACCACCGGGTCGAGCCACTCCTTCGGCGGCACCTACCTCGAGATGGTGCCCAACGAGAAGATCCGTTACACGGACGCTTTCGACGACCCGAACCTCCCGGGCGCGATGCAGGTGACGGTCGCGTTCCGGAAGGTCTCCTGCGGGACGGAGCTCGAGATCACGCAGGAAGGGGTCCCCGACGTCATACCGACCGAGGCCTGCTACCTGGGATGGCAGGAGTCGCTCGTCCTCCTCGCAAAGCTCGTCGAGGCCGAGATCCCCGACGGGGCCTGAGGCCGACCGAGGCGACTCGGCGCGGGACCCTCGCCTGGCCGTTCGGGCGCGGGGGTCCCCGTCAGCCCGCCTCGACGAGCTTCTTCAGGCGGTCGAGCGCCTCGCCCCAGGCGGCACGCAGGCCGTCGGCCTCCTCGCGCGTCTGGAGGCGGTCGTGCGTCACCATCACGGTCGTCTTCCCGGGCGCCGGCTGGAACTTGACCTCCACCGGCGTTCCGGGGGCGCTCGCGTCCTTCCAGACGAGGCGGATCGTCTTTCCCGGCGTCACGCCCTTCACCTCGGCGGCGTTCCCGTCGCCGTTCGAAAGGGAGCCGCCCGCCTTCAGGTCGAGGACGTTCTTCGGTCCGAACCACGCGTCGAGGGCCCTGCCGGTCGCCCACGCCTCGAAGCACGTCTCGGGCGTCGCCTTCACCGACTTCGTCGCGCAGATGGTGTAGCCCCTCCCCTTGCCGTCCTTCTCGATGACTCCCCTGTGCCGCTCGTACTCGACCTGCAGCGTCGCCGACCACCACGCGTCGACCTTCAGCTCCTGGATGAGGTGGACGCCGATCTCGCGCCGCCCCTTCGCCGGGCCGCCAAAGGCGTCGAGGAGCTTCCACCACTCGGCGAAGCCCTTCCCGGTCTCTTTCCTCACGTTCTCGTCCGACACGACCTTCTCGGAGCGAAGCGTCACCTTCATCGCGGGACCTCCCTGCACGGCCTCTTCAACGGAGTTGCGCGGAACTTTAAGGCCTCCCGGACCGGGGCGTCCGCGAATATGCCTCCCGAGTCGAGACCCCCGTCCGATCCGGACCGGCCCGGCCCGAAGGTCCATGCCGCAGCCCACGGAAGGCGTCCGCCTTCCCAGCCGAGCCTTGCGCGTCGGACCTGCCAGGACCATCCTCGAGGACGTGAACCGGTCGGCAAGCGACCATGGCTGAGGGCTGGAACGGGTCCCCTCCCTCTTCCAGGGAGAAGGCGCAGCAGCGCGCCGACCGGATCGGAGCGTTCCGCGACGAGCTGGCAGACCTCGAGCGCGAGGGCGCTCTCCGGCTGACCGAGGAACAGCGCGCCGCACTCGACTTTCACCATTCCGGCCTCCTCGAGCAGCTTGCGAAGACGTACGACGTCGACCGGAGCGAGCGGCAGAAGCGGCTCTCGGCCGGGATGAAAGCGGCCACGCTCCTCGGCGCGCTCGCCCTGGCCGCGGCGCTCTACACGTTCCTCTTCCGCTTCTGGGGAGGGATGCCCGTCGCCCTCCAGGCGGCCGTCGCCGTCGCGGCGCCGATTCTCCTCGTCGCCGGGATGGAGGTCGCGTCGCGGCGCGAGAAGACCCTCTACGTCACGCTTCTCCTCGGGCTCCTCTCGGGGGCGTCGTTCGTCATCGGCCTCCCCGTGCTGGCGGGCCTCTTCAACGTCGCCCTGCCGCCGGCGTCGATCCTCGCCTGGGCGGCGTTCTGCGGAGCGCTCGCCTACGCCTACGGCCTGCGGCTCCTCCTCGTCGCGGCGATCCTCTTCGTCCTCGGGTACGCGGGGACCCTCTCGGGCCCGACGGACTGCGTCTGGGAGGCGTTCGGGCACCGGCCCGAGGCGTTCCTGCCCGCCGGGGCCCTTCTCTTCGCCGTGCCGCGCGTCGCGCCTCACCGGACGCTCGCCGGGTTCCCCGCGGCTTTCCGGACCTTCGGGCTCCTCGCCCTGTTCCTTCCGATCCTGATCCTCGGCCGCGCCGGAAACGCGAGCGTCCTCCGCCTCGGCCCCGGAACGATCGAGGCGGGCTACCAGCTCCTCGGCTTCGTCCTCGCAACGCTCGCGGTCTGGCTCGGCGTGAGGTCGGCCTGGCCGGAGGTCACGAACGTCGCCGGCGGGGCGTTCGTGGTCTACCTCTACGTCAAGCTGTACGACTGGTGGTGGGCGTTCCTCCCCCGCTGGGTCTTCTTCCTCCTCCTCGGCCTCGTCGCGGTGGGCCTCCTCCTCCTCCTGCGACGCCTCCACGCCCTGGCGCGAAGGAACACGGCGTGAGGCGCGCGCCGCTCCTCGCGATCGCCGGCGCCGTCGCGATCGCCGCGCCGCTCCTCGTCGTCCTCGCCTCGGCGACGAACCGCGCCGGTGGGCCGGAGGCCGAAGTGGAGATGACGGAGCGCGAGCTGCGGCTCGTGCCGCTCGGGGAGGGACGCCGCTGGGCCGTCCTCCGCCTCGACTGGAACCGCGACCTGCAGTGGTCGCAGAAGGAGCCCGGCTGGTTCGACCGGGCGAAGCTCGCGGCTCTCGGCTTCGACGTGCGCCTGGCGGCGGACGACCTGCGGGCCTCCGGTTTCTACGGCTGGCAGCCGGCGCGGGAGGTCTTCCTCGCCCTCGAGTTCGACGGACCGGCGGCGGCGGCGGCGGACCTCGCGTACCCGAAGGACGTCGCATCGCGCTCGCGCCTCCACCCCGTCGACGCGGCGCTGGACGAGAGGGCGCTTCGGGGGCGTCACCCCGACCGGCACCGCGTCCTCGTCGTGCGCGCCGTGGTCACGGCCGAGAGCTACGGCCGATGGGACCCGGAGACACGCAAGTCGTCGCCCCCGTTCCTGAGGGGCCGAATCCAGCGCCTCCTCGTGGAGGAGATCCAGGTCCCGCGGGGGAAGCGCGCGCTCCTCGATGCCCTCGCGTCCGGAGAGGCGATTCCGGCGGGAGCCGGAGCTACGTCGCCCGCCGCGACCGCGGGCGGAAGACCCTCCGCGGAGGTCCCCCGCTACAGGGTCGTCCTGCGGACCGGTGCCAGGCTGGAGCCCTGGGTCGTCGAGATCAGGCCCCAGCCCTGACGGGACTCCTCGCGGCATGCCGGGACCCGCGCCGGACGGTAAGCTCCGCACGAAAGCCGCCTCGCGGCTGACTCCATGAACGACCCCGAGAAGCCTCGCCGCCGGTGGATCGGCCGCGCCGCGCGGGCGCTGGGCTGGGCCGTGCTCGTCCTCCTCGGCCTCGCCGCTCTCTTCATCGGGCTGCTCCACCTGCCGGCGGTCCAGCGGGCGGTGTCGCGAGCCGCCGTCCGGGAGGCCGGGCGGATCGTCGAGGGCTCGGTCGGGTCGGGCTCGATTCGCTGGAACGCCTTTACGGGGACGCTCGAGGTCCGGGACTTTCTCCTTCGGGGCGAAGGGGAACGGGCCGGGACGGAGATCTCCGTCTCCCGGGCGAAGGTCCTCGTCTCCCTGCCCGACGCCGTCCGCGGCCGCCTCGTCGTCCTGAGCGCCGTCGTCGAGCGACCCTTCGCGCGCCTCGCGCTCGACGAGAAGGGCCGGCTGGTCCTCCCGTTCCGGGTCCCGGAGACGGAAGACGAGCGGCCGGCGGCGCGGCCCGAGGTCGACGTGCGGGACTTCCGTCTCACGGACGGCTCCTTCGAGCTGATCGACCGCGGCACGGCCGGCCGGCGCATCGACGGCAGCGACCTCGCGCTCGAGGGACGCCTGGAGCTCCGGGACCTGGCGTCGACCGGCACCCTGACGCTGGGGGCAATCGACGTCTCCGCCGCGGGACGCGAGCCGCTGCGGGGCTCGTCGCTCACGGCCCGCTGGACGACCCGCGAGGACGAGCTCGACCTCGTGGCCCGGCTCGTCGCCAAGGACGCGGGACTGGCGGCAGGGCTCGACGCCGCGGTTCGCCACCTCTCCGGGACGCCGACCTGGACGGCGACCCTCACGACCGGGGGGACGCTCGGCCCGCTCGCGGCGAGGCTCGCGCCGGACCTCGGCCTCGGGGGGACGATCGAGGCCCGGATCGTCGCCTCGGGACGGGGAACGGAGCCGCCGTCGGCGACCGCAACGGCGCGGGCCGAAACGCTCACGCTGCTCGGACGGACGTTCGAGAGCGTCGACTTTGCGGGAGACGTCGCGGGTCCGCTCCTTCGGAAGGGCCGCCTCGACGTGGCGTCCGGCCGGGGACGTCTCCAGATCGAAGCCTCGGGGACCATTCACCCCGCGCCGAAGGACGTGAAGTTCTCGATCCGGGCCGAGAAGCTCGACGTCGCACGCCTCCTCGTCCTTCCGGCCGGAGCACCGAAGCTGGCGGGAACGCTCGAAGCCACGGTCGTAGGGACCCTCGCTCGCCCGACGCTCGAAGGGGTCACGGCGACTGCCGATCTCGTCCTCTCCGGGGCACGGCCGGCCGCTCGCGGCACGCTCGACCCGGACGCCCGCGCCCGGCTGAGCCTCTCCGGCGGGATCCTCACGGCCGAGACGATGGAGCTGTCGGAACGGGAGACGACCGCCGAGCTGAGCGGCCGCTACGACCATCGGCAGAAGACCTTCGAAGGTCGTTTCGACGTCGAATCCGGGAACGTCGGCCCGTGGCTCGCGATGCTCGGGATCGAGGGAAGGGGCCATCTGACCGCTCACCTGAGCGGCGGCGGCCCCCTGGCGCGCCCCGTCCTGGACGGCCGTCTCCGCGCACGCGGACTGACCGTCGCCGGCGCACGGATCGACTGCGTCGAGCTGGATGCGAAGGCGAACGGCGCCGCCTTCACGGCCTCCAACGGATCGGTCGCGGCGTACGACGTCACCGCCGGCATGGAGGCGGACGGACGCCTGCCCCTTCCGGGGGTGAAGTCCCCCGAGATCGACCTGCACGTTCGCGGCATCCTCTTCCGGGGGCACCCCCTGCCCGACGTGGACGCGCACGCAGCCCTCGGCGCGACGCTCGAGGCGCGGCTCGGCACGACCGACGGCAGGCTGACGGCAAGGGCCGCTGCACTCGCCCGCGGCGGTTTCGAGGCCGAGGCCACGCTCGTGCGATTCGACCTGTCCCCCCTGGCGGCCGTCCTTCCCCCTCATCTCGCCGACTTCCACGGCGAGGTGTCGGGCCACCTCGCGGCGAAGCGGTCCCGTACCGGCCCGCTCGAGGCGACGGCCAGCCTCGGGGACGCGTTCGTCGCCGCGGCCGGCCGGCAGATTTCGACGACCGGAGGCGAGGCGACCGTTCGAGGAGAGCGGATCGACCTCGCGGGGCTCGAGCTGAAGGGTGACGACGGAAGTCGCGTCACCCTCTCGGGTCGCGGAAACCTCGACGGGAGCGGCCTCGACGGCCGCGTCGGTTTCGAGATTCCGGAGCTCTCGGCGTTCGCGCCGCTCCTCCCGCCCGAATCGAGGAGCGCGGCGAAGCCGGCTTCCACGGAAAACGGAGCTGACCCCGCGTCCGGGTACGGGACACTCCGCGGAAGCGTGTCGGGGGACGTGAGGATTGCCGGGGACCTCGAACGCCCCGGGCTCACGGGAACCGTGAAGGCCCGGGACCTCGTCGCGTTCGGAGGGTCGCTCTCGAAGCTCGATGCCGCGCTGAAGCCCTCCGACGGGGGCCGGGTCGTCGCCGCCGTCGTACTGGCGGGCTTCTCGTGGGGTGCCTACCGCGTCGAGGACGCGAGCGTCGACGCCGTCCTTTCGGGCAGCTCCCTCGCCGCCGAGGGGACCGCCTTCGGCGGACGCCTGCGCCTGAAGGCGACCGGCTCGATCGCGGGCGCCCGGCCCTTCGACGCCACGGCGACGGTCGACGCCCTCGACCTCTCCCCGTTCCTCCACGCGGCGGGGATCCCCGGGGACGTCGCGGCGAGGACGACGGGACGGGTCCGCGCGCGCGGCACCGTCGCCGACCTCGCCGGCGTCGAGGTCGAGCTCGACCTCGACACGCTCGAGGCGACGCACCCGAAGTGGGCCATCCGCGCCGAGAGGCCGGTGAGCCTCGTCCTCGACCACTCCCGCGTCGAGGTCCGGTCGCTCCGGCTCACGGGAAGCGGGCTGGAGCTCGAGGCGACCGGGGGACTCCCGCTCGAGGGAGCCGGAAGCGGCCGCCTCTCGCTCACCTCGTCCCTCGAACTCGCGATCCTCCTCCCGTTCCTCGACGCCCTCGACCGGGCCTCCGGGCGACTCACGGCGCGGCTCGACGTCGCCGGGACGGTCAAGCGGCCCGTCGCCACGGGAAGCGTCGAGGTGAAGGACGCCCTGCTCGACGGCCCGGGCTTCCCCACGCCGATCGAGCAGCTGAACGGGACGCTGAGCTTCCAGCCGGGCGAGGTCCGGTCCGACGGAATCTCGGCCCGGATCGGCGGCGGAACGGTCTCCGTCGCGGGTGCCGCCGCCCTTTCGGAGGGGAAGGTCCGGCGCGTCGACCTGACGCTCCGGGCCCGCGACCTCGAGCTGGAGGCCGGCAGGGACCTCCAGCTGAGGGCGGGCGCCGATCTCGCGGCGAAGGGCGAGTGGCCCGCGCCCACCGTCTCCGGCGAGGTCCGGCTCGACGACGCCGTCTACGTCCCGAGCCTCGACGCCAGCCAGCTCCTGAAAGCCTTCAAGGAGCGCGGGCGCAAGGCCAGCGCATCGAAGAGCACCCTTCCCCCCTTCGTGCGGAGCGTCGCGCTCGACGTCGCGGTCATCGCGCGGGACGCGATCCGCCTCGAGGGAAACCTCGGCGACGCGGAGCTGGGCGGGAACCTCCGCGTGAAGGGGACCGTCGGGGAGCCCGTCGTCCTCGGCTCGGTCTCCTCCACGAGGGGCGTGCTCTACCTCCTCGGGTCGAGCTTCGACCTCACCCGCTGCCGGCTCGAGTTCTCCGACCCTCTCGCGATCGACCCGGACCTCGACATCGTCGCGACGACGACGAAGAACGACGAGGAGATCACCGTCCGGATCGACGGGAAGGCGTCCAGGGCCCAGCTTCTCCTCTCCTCATCGAAGGGGCGAAGCCAGGCCGACATCGTCTCGGTCCTCCTCGGGGGCTCCGGCGGGACCGGCTCGTCCGAGCTGAGCGCCGCGGCGGCCCGGATGGCCATGCGCGGCGCCGCGGCCCCGGTGCTCGGCGAGCTCGGGGCCCGCACCGATTTCGAGATCGTCCCGCTGCCGACGACGCCCCAGGGGGAGGAGTTCCTCTTCTCGGTCGGGAAGGACCTCGGCGGCGGGATCACCGCCACCTACTACAAGGGGGTGAGCGGCGAGACGACCGACGCCTTCGAGATGAAGTGGCGGCTCAGCTCCCGCACGCGCGGGAGCGTCCGGCAGAACCAGGACGGGTCGATCTCGGGCGGATTCAGGATCCGGCGTGACCTCGACTAGCGTCCGGGCCGCCGCCGCGGCCCTCGCCCTCCTCCTCCTCGCCCGCGGCGCTTCCGCCGAGGCGCCGTCCGTCTGGGTGCGGAAGATCGAGCTCCGGGGCGTCCGGCAGCTCGGTAAGAGCACCCTGCGCGACCGGATCGACCTGAAGACCTGGCGGGCCCTTCCCGCCGACCCCGAGGTCACCGTTCCCCCTCAGGTCGCGGAGGCCTACACGCGGGCCGGCCTGCCGGCGCCGGAGGTGGCGGTCACGGTCGGCCCGCCCGACGCGAAGGGCGCCGTCACGGTGACCCTCGACGTCGTCGAGACGCCTCTCCCGCGACTCGAGTCCCTCGGTCTGGACCTCGACGGCCTCCCGCTCCTCACGGGCCTCTCCACGCGAGGCAAGGTCCTCTACTTCTGGCTCGACGCGAAGCTCGGCCGGTTCAACCGGAAGGACCTCGACTCGGGGCTGAAGAAGGAGCAGCGGCGCCTCCGTGGCCTCGGGTGGAAGGGCGCGACGTTCGAGGTCGTGGAGGAAGAGGCGGAGGACGGCGGCGCGCGGGCGGTCGCGGTGACCCTGGTCCTCGGCCCGCGCGAGAGCCTCGAGGGGAAGGGGATCGACAGGCCCGTCATGAAGGAGGTGACGGCCTCCTGGAAGCGCCGCAACGTCCCGCTCTCGGAGGGCGTCGTCAATCGCCTCGCGCGGGAAGCCGCGAAGGGGATGACCGAGCGCGGCTGCGTCGACGTGACGGTGACGCCGTCCGAGCGGCAGGCCGCGAAGCGGAAGACCATCGTCCTGACCGCGACCCACGGCCCCCGTCTCGCCGTCGAGGCGATCCGCTTCGAGGGGGCGGGCTCGATCTCCCGGAAGGAGCTGCAGAAGGCGCTCCCTCTCCACGAGCCGCAGCTCCTCGGCCTCTCGAAGTCCCATCCCGGACCCGAAATCCTGGAGCAGAGCCGCCTCGCGCTCGTCGACCTCTACTCCCGCTCGGGCTTCCCGGAGGCGACCGTGGAGGCGGCCGTGGACGGGAACGGGGACCGGAGGACGGTCGTCTTCCGCGTGAAGGAGGGCCCGCGGCGGACGATCGGGAGCCTCAGCTTCCCCGGAGCGCAGCTGATCGGAGCCGACGAGCTGAAGCGCATCGCGAAGCTCGCGGAGGGGAAGCCCTACGTCCCCAGCCGCGACGCGGAAGCGGCCGGCGAGATCCGCAAGGCCTATTCCCGGCGCGGCTACGACGAGGCGACCGTGACTCCCCGTCCCGGCACGCCGGACGGCGAGGGCCGGGTCCCGCTCGCCTTCGAGATCACCGAGGGGACCGCCTACCGGCTCGGCGAGATCACCGTCCGCGGGAACACGAAGACGACCACGAAGAAGATCCTCTCCATCGGCGACGAGCGCCCCGGCAGGCCCCTCGACGCCATCCAGCTCGCCGAGCACCAGTCTCACCTCTCACGCCTCGGCGTCTTCGACACGGTCTCCGTGACGAGCGCGCCGGTCCCGGGATCGAGCCCGCCCGAGAAGTCGGTCCTCGTGAACGTCGTCGAGCGCTCGACGCGGTACGTGGAGTACGGCTTCGACGTCAACACGCAGCGCGGGCTCGAGCTCGCGGGGACTCTCGGCGAGCGGAACCTCTTCGGGAACGCCACGAACGGCGCCTTCTCGGCGCTCGTCGGGAAGAAGCGGCAGAGCTTCGTCCTCGAGATCGGCCAGCCGGCCCTCTTCGGGACCCGCCTCTTCGGCTCGGTGAAGGGGACCTACACCTGGGACACGACCTACGACGGGTTCTCCCTGCAGACGGCGGGGGTCCAGGCCGGCTTCTCGTGGGAATTCGACCCGAAGCACCTCGTGACGCTCGTCTACAAGCTCGAGGAGCAGCTGCCCCTCGACGTCCAGCCGGACGTCGACGAGGCGCTCCTTCCCGACACCGAGACGATCGGGTCCCTCACGCCGAGCGTCTCCCTCGACCAGCGCGACGACCCGTTCCTGACGACGACCGGCACCTACTTCCTCGCCCGGGACAAGCTTTCCCGGCCGTACCTCGGCGGCGAGACCGACTTCGACCGCCTGGAAGGCGACGGCCGCACCTTCCACAGCCTCGGGAGCTCGATCGTCGCCGCGGGGGCGTTGCGTGCCGGCTACGCGCAGGCGCACGGCGGGACGACACTCCCGATCGGCGAGCGGTTCTACGTCGGCGGCGCGAACACGCACCGGGGATTCAGGGAGAACGAGCTCGGCCCGAAGGGGGACGACGGGTCGAGTCTCGGGGGCGAGTCGTACCTGATCGCGAACGTCGAGCTCCGCGCCCCGCTCCTCGGGCCCGTCGAGGGTGGGCTCTTCCTCGACGTGGGGAACGCCTGGCTCGGGCGGATCGACGTCACGGACCTCCGCTGGGCCGCGGGAGCCGGTCTCCGGCTCCGGACCCCGGTCGGTCCGCTTCGCGTGGACATGGGGTATCTCATCGACCGGCGCGAGGGCGAGAGCCGGACCGTCTTCCACGTCGCCCTGGGGTACCCGTTCTGAGACGCCGCCGGGGCCGGAGACGCGTCTCACCGCCCGGCCGATTCCGGTACATACTGCCCATCCCGAGCCCGATCGCACCCGCCTCCCCGAGAGCCCCGGCCGGGGATGGCTCCGCCAGCCGAAAGACCCCGAAGGAGAAACGAATGAAGACCAGGAACTCCCTCCTCCTCCTCGCCCTCGCCGCGGCCCTCGCCTCCGGGCCCGCCCTCGCGGCCGACGCTCTCGACGCGGTCGTCCAGCAGAAGCTGGTCGACAAGCTGGGCGACGACGCGAAGACCATCAAGGTCGCTCTCGTCGACAAGAAGGTCGTCCTCGTCGGCGAGGTCGCCGGCCGCGACACGCAGGAGCTCGCGACCGAGGTCGCCAAGAGCGTCCCCGGCGTGACCCACGTCGACAACCAGGTCAAGGCGAAGGCCGACAAGGGCATCAGCGTCGGGAAGGTCGAGGACGAAGCCGCGGACCAGAAGCTCGAGTCGAAGGTCGAGAGCGCCCTGAAGAAGGAGCTCGGCAAGCACGCGAAGGGCCTCGAGGTCGAGAACGTCGCCGGGACCGTCTCCGTGCGCGGCACCGTCCCCGACGAGGCGCGGCTCAAGATCGCCCGCGACACCGTGAAGGGCATCGACGGCGTCAAGAAGGTCATCGACCTCCTCGAAGTGGCGAAGAAGTAGCACTGCGGACCGGGGGGCGCGCCCGCGCTCCCCCCGGGGCCCGCGCTCCCGGCCGACGCCGCGCCGCGGACGACCTTCCGGCGGGAGACGTCGTACGGCTTCTCCTCCGCGTCGAGGAGACCCTTCCACGTCTTTCCGACGAAGGGCCTGAGCAGGTCCGGCTCCGGGACGAGCGCCGTCCTGCCGGCCGCGGGTGAGCGCCCTGCGTTGCGTCCGCAAGCCGGTCTCCCTATCCTCTCGGGGCCCGTGAGCGCCGGCCTTCTCCCTGCCCCACCCTCGACGAGGAGGCCCGGTGCCGGTTCCTTCGGCCATCTCGCGGCGGTGCGGCTCGGTCTCGCCGCGCTCCTCCTCCTCGCGGTCCCGCTCGAGGCCGCGCGCTACCGCGTCGTCGACGAGAACGGCAAGCCGGTCCCCGCGGTCCGCGTGTCGATCCAGGGCCGTGCCGGCTCGGTGGCCGCCGACCCGAAGGGCGAGCTGACGCTCGACGGCGAGCCGCTCGCGCCTTTCGACGTCGGCGTCTTCTCGCCGAGCGGCGCCTGGCTCGGCCTCGTCCGCGTCGACGGCCGTCCGGCGGGAGACGCCGTCCGCGACCTCGTCCTCCCGGCGGCGCGCAACGCCGAGGTCCTCGTCGCCGCGGGGACCGCCGCCTCCCTCCTCGCCCCTCCCGCGAACGCCGCGTCGCTCGTCCCGAAGAGGGAGCTCGAGGAACGGCACCCGGGCCGCCTCGTCGATTCCGTCGAGAACCTCCCGGGCGTCGGCAGGAGCGACGAGTCGACGAGCGCCGTCCCGATCGTCCGCGGCCTCTCGCGCGGGAGGACGCTCCTCATGCTCGACGACGGCCGCGTGACGGCCGAGCGGCGCGCCGGCCCCTCGGCCTCGTACCTCAACCCCTTCGCCCTCGAGAGCGTCGAGGTCACGCGCGGCCCCGGCTCCGTCGCCTACGGCTCGGACGCCTTCGGAGGCGTCCTCCACGCGAAGACCCCGATGCCGACCCTCGGAACGCTCGGGGGCCGCTTCGCCGTCGCCGGGGGGACGGGCGGCTCGCCGGAAGTCTCGGGGGGCGCCGCGGTCAACGTCCCCGCCGGGCCCGCGGCGTTCTCGCTCGCGCTCTACCAGCGGAGCCAGGGCGACTACGACTCGCCGCACGGGACCCAGGACAATTCCGGCGCGTGGGACCGCGGCTTCGTCCTGCGCGGCCTCGTCCCGGTCGGCGAGGCGCGCCTCTTCGCCGGCTTCCAGCTCGACCAGGTCCGCGACATGGGCAAGCCCCAGGCCGACCTCCCGACGACGCGGACGTTCTACCCGTCGGAGGGCTCCTCGCGCTTCACGCTCGGTTTCGACGTGCCGGGAGTCGCCGGCTTTTCCTCGGTCGAGCTGCGGGGCTTCCTCGGCACCTACGGGATCGTCACGAACCGGCAGCGCCGGCCGAACGAGACGACGACCCTCCGCAACACCCTCTCCGACGTCGACGCGGACGATTTCTCCCTGAGGCTCCTCGGGCGGCGTTCGATCGGAACCGCCGGCCTGCGCGTCGGCGTCGACGTGAACGGCAGGAGCTCGCTCCAGGCCCTCAACATCGTCGAGAGCTTCGACGCGGCCGGGAACCCCACGAAGACGGTGACCGAGGTCGCCATCGAGGACGCGAACCGGACCGACTGGGGAGCCTTCGCCGAGGGCGACGTGCCGCTCGCGGGCGAGAAGGTGACGCTCTCGGCGGGGCTCCGCGCCGACTACGTCGAGACGGAGAACAACGGCGGGTACTACGGCGACCGGTCGACCTCGGACAGCGCCTTCTCGGGCTATGCCGCCGTCACGTGGGCGTTCGCGCGGGACTGGAAGGCCTCCGCGCAGTACGCCCGCGGCTTCCGCGACCCGACGCTCTCCGACCGCTATTTCAGGGGCGTCTCGGGGCGCGGGTTCGTCGTCGGGAATCCCGACCTCGCGGCCGAGACCTCGAACCAGTGGGACCTCTCCGTCCGCGGCAAGAGCGGACCGTTCGGGATCGGCCTCTCCGGCTACGTCTACCGGATCGAGGACCTGATCGAACGTTACCGTTCGGGCGACGACTACGAGTTCCGGAACCGGGGCGAGGCCGAGATCGCCGGCGTCGAGCTCGAAGCCGACCTGCGGCTCGCCCCCCGGCTCGTCGTGCACGTCTCGGGCTCGCTCTCGCAGGGGAAGGTCCTCGACGACGGCACCTGGGCGCCCGACATCCTCCCCCCCACCGCACAGCTCGTCGTCGACCACGAGCCATTCGCGGGGTTCTTCTGGCGCGCGCGCCTCCTCGCCTCGGGCCGCGACGAGAGGCCGGGCTCCTCCGAGGTCGTCGTCGCCGGCTACACGAGGCTGGACCTCTCGGCGGGGTACCGCGTCTCCGGGCACCTCACCGTGACCCTCTCGGCGCGGAACGTCCTCGACGCGGCCTACGCCGACTCGGCCGACGAGCTTCACGTCACCGCTCCCGGCCGGGGGGCGGTCCTGACGCTCTCGGGTTCGTTCTAGGGAACGGAGGGCGACCCGGGGAGCCGCAGCTCCACGTCCTCTCCCGAGAGGGGGTCCCGGAAGGCGAGGAAGACGGCCGCGAGGCGCATTCCCTCGCGGTTCTTGTTCCCCGCTCCGTAGCGCGGGTCACCGAGGACGGGGTGGCCGATCGCGTCGAGGTGCCGGCGGATCTGGTGGTGCCGCCCCGTCTCGATCGTCACCTCGAGCGTCGTCGTGTCCCGCTCGGGGTCCCGCGCGACGACGCGGAACGTCGTCCGGGCCGCCTTTCCCTCGATCGGCTCGTCGACGGCGCCCTCGGTGCCGCGCCGGGTCGCGACGTCCCCGATCACCTCGGCGCGGTAGCGTTTCACGACCTTCGCCTCGCGCAGGAGGGCCGAGAGCGCCGCAGCCGCCGCCGCGTCGTGCGCCACGAGGACGAGCCCCTCCACCTCCCGGTCGAGGCGGTGGACGAGGAACACCTCGCGGTCGAGCGCCTTCTCCACCTGCCGGAGGAGCGAGGCGTGGTCGCCGAACTCCGTCCCCTGCGAGAGGAGGCCCGCCGGCTTGGCCCACGCCGACCAGCGGAC
>CAZNSS010000029.1:0-14687 GCA_964575465.1 uncultured Holophagales bacterium
AGATCGTGAGGCCGTCGACGTCGGGGAGGTTCAGGTCGAGGAGGACGAGGTCGGGGGGCCTCTCCGTCAGCGCGTCGAGCGCGACGAGCCCCCCCGCGAATCGGGCGACCTCGTAACGTCCCTGCCTCTCGAGGTTGTAGACGAGCGTGTAGGCGAGGTCCTCGTCGTCCTCCACGACCACGACCCTGGCCTTCGGCGCGAGGTTGTCGCGGGAGGGGACCGGCGCGCCGCTCGAGGCCGCCCTCAACCGAACCTCCCCGTAATGTCTCGCCGGGGGGCTTGGCTTCGCGCGCCCCCCGGACCCCCCATGCGCGTCCTCAACCGAACCTCCCCGTAATGTAGTCCTCCGTCATCTTCTGCGCAGGCCGCGTGAAGATGGCGTCGGTCTTGCCGAACTCGACGAGCTTGCCGAGCATGAAGAAGCCGGTCTCGTCGGAGACCCGCGCGGCCTGCTGCATGTTGTGCGTCACGATGACGATCGTGAAGCGCTCCTTGAGGCTGAAGATGAGCTCCTCGATCTTGGCCGTCGCGATCGGGTCGAGGGCCGAGCAGGGCTCGTCCATCAGGACGACCTCGGGCTCGACGGCGAGGGCCCGCGCGATGCAGAGGCGCTGCATCTGCCCGCCCGAGAGGGAGAGCGCGCTGTCCTCGAGGCGGTCCTTCACCTCGTCCCAGAGGGCCGCTCCCTGGAGCGCGACCTCGCACGCGTCGCGCAGCCGCACCCGGTTCTTCTCGCCCTGGATCCTGAGGCCGTAGACGACGTTCTCGAAGATCGACTTCGGGAACGGGTTCGACTTCTGGAAGACCATCCCGAGGCGCTTGCGCACGTCGACGACGTCGACGTCCGGGCCGTAGAGGTCCTCGCCGTTCACCTTCGCCGAGCCTTCGACGCGGACGCCGTCGATGAGGTCGTTCATCCGGTTCAGGCAGCGAAGGAGCGTCGACTTGCCGCAGCCGGACGGCCCGATGAAGGCCGTGACCGATCGTTCCTTCACCTTCAGGTCGATGTCGAAGAGGGCCTGCTTCTCCCCGTACCAGAAGTTGAACTTCTCCAGCTCGATGAGCGGCGTTGCACCGGGGGCCGGGGCCTCGGCCCGGGGAGCGGTCCGGGTCTCGATCGCGAGGGCCGGGGTCGGTGGGGTCATCGTCAGCGCTTCCATCATGGCGTATCTCAGATCCCCGAGGAGCGGAGCTTCCGGCGGAGGCGTCCCCGGACGACGATCGCCGTGAGGTTCAGGGCGACGACGAGGACGATCAGGAGGATCGTCGTCGTGAAGACCATCGGGCGGGCCGCGTCGACGTTCGGGGACTGGAAGCCGACGTCGTAGATGTGGAAACCGAGGTGCATGAACTTCCGGTCGAGGTGGAGGAAGGGGGCGAAGCCGTCCACGGGGAGGGAGGGCGCGAGCTTGACGACGCCCGTGATCATGAGCGGCGCCACCTCTCCCGCGGCCCGGGCCATGGCGAGGATGAGCCCGGTCAGGATGGACGGCATGACCGCCGGCAGGACGACGCGCCACATCGTCTCGAACTTCGTCGCCCCGAGGGCGAGCGACGCCTCGCGCATGCCGCGCGGGATCGCGGCCAGCCCCTCCTCGGCCGAGACGATGACGACCGGGACCGTCAGGAGGGCGAGGGTGAGGGAAGCCCAGAGGATCCCTCCGGTCCCCCAGGTCGGCGTCGGGAGGGTCTCGGCGAAGAAGAGGCGGTCGATCGAGCCGCCGAGGAAGTAGACGAAGAAGCCGAGACCGAAGACGCCGTAGACGATCGACGGGACCCCCGCGAGGTTGTTCACGGCGATCCGCACGGCGCTGACGACGGGCCCCTGCTTGGCGTACTCGCGGAGGTAGAAGGCCGTCAGGACGCCGAGCGGCGTGACGACGACGCTCATCAGGAGGACCATCAGGACCGTTCCGAAGATCGCCGGGAAGACGCCCCCCTCGGTGTTCGACTCGCGCGGGTCCTCCGAGACGAAGGACCAGACGTTCGCGGCGTAGCGGCCCGCTTTCGCGAGCGTCCCCATCCCGTTCGGGCGCTCGGCCCTCACGACCTGGCCGAAGGGAAGCTCCTTCTCCTGCCCGCCCGCCGTCTCGAGGACGAGGACCGCCGTGACCCTCGCCCGGACGGCCTGCAGCTCCCCGAGGAGCCGGTCGTACTCGGCCTGGAGCCGGCGGCCCTCGGCCGCGAGGGAGTCGACCTCGGGACCGGTCGTGACGCCCCGGCGCTCGAGCCGCTTCCCGGCGAGCCGGAGCTTCTCCTTCTCGAAGTTGACCTTCCCGATCCGGTCCTTCTCGATCCGGAGCGCCTCCTCGTGGACGGCGAGGGCCTTCGGGAGGTGGTCGCGCAGCGCCTTCCACGACGCCTCGCGTCCGGAGGCGACGACCTTCTCCCCCTCCCGGACCTCCTTCACCCAGCCGTAGAAGTCGCCCCACTCGCGCCGCTCGAGGGCGACGACGTCGCCCGGCGTCGCCGTCGAGCGGATCGCGGCCTCGTCGATCCAGACGAAGTCCTCCCCCAGGTCGCGGTTCGCCTGCTTCACCTTGATCCGCCAGTGCGGCGACGCGCCCGGCGACGCGCCCGGGTCGGGAATCCGCTCGCGGGCGGCGAGGCGCCCGGCGACGACCCGGCCGTCTCCGAGCGTGAAGGCGTGGATGTCGGCCGGCCAGAAAAAGCCGAGGCCGTTCGCGAGGACGAGCCCGAGGAGGCCGGCGACCATCAGGACCGCCACCGCGAGGCCGGCGCCCGTCACCCAGATGAACGGTTCGCCGCTCCGGAGGAGGCCCGCCCTGCGCCGGCGGGCGGGACGAGCCGTCTCGCTCCTCATTCGAAGGTCCTGTACTTCTTCCGGAGGCGGAGCCGCACCAGCTCCGCGACCGTGTTCACGGCGAAGGTCATCAGGAAGAGGAGGAGGGCCGCGAGGAAGAGGACCCGGAAGAGCGTCCCCCCTTCCGGGGCCTCGGGGAGCTCGACCGCGATGTTCGCCGAGAGGGCGCGGAAGCCGTTGAAGATCGAGAGGTCCATGACGGGGGTGTTCCCCGTCGCCATCAGGACGATCATCGTCTCGCCGACGGCGCGCCCGAAGCCGATCATGACCGCCGAAAAGATCCCCGGCGACGCGGTCGGGAGGACGGTCCGGAGCGCCGTCTGCCAGCGGGTGGCGCCGAGCGCGAGCGAGCCCGCCGTGAGGCCGGGCGGGACGGCGGCGATCGAGTCCTCCGCGACCGTGAAGATGATCGGGATCACGGCGAACCCCATCGCGATGCCGACGACGAGGGAATTCCGCTGGTCGTACGTCAGGCCGAGCGCCGCCAGGAGGAAGTGCCGGTAGTCGCCGCCGAGGAGCACCCTCTCGAGCTCCCCGCCGAGCCAGAGGGAAAGGGCCCCTCCTCCGACGACGAGCGGGACGAGGAGGATCGCCTCCCAGCCGTGCGGGATCCTCCCGCGGACCTTCGCCGGGATCCTCGAGAAGGCCAGGGCGCCGAGCATCGCGAGGAGGGTGATGACGACGGGCATCAGGAGGATCGCCGGGACGACCTTCTCGACCCGGGGCGCGAGCCAGAGCCCCGCGATGAAGCCGAGGACGACGCTCGGGAGCGCCGCCATCACCTCCACGACCGGCTTCACGACCGCCTTGAGTCCCGGGTGCATGAACTGCGCGGTATAGAGGGCGGCCGCGAGCGCGATGGGGATCGCGAGGACGAGCGCGTAGAAGGTCCCCTTCAGCGTCCCGTAGACGAGCGGCGTCAGGCTCAGCTTCGCCTCGAAGTCGTCCGTCCCGCCCGTCGACTGCCAGACGTAGTCGGGCTTCGCGTATCCCTCGTACCAGACCTTTCCGAAGAGCGCGCGGAGGGAGACTTCGGGGTGCGGGTTTCGAAGCGCGAACTGGTGGAGCCTTCCGTCGGCGGAGGCCGCGAGGACGGCGTCGGCCTTCGGCGCGAAGGTGATCGCCCCGAGAGCCGCCGTCCCCGCGGGAAGAGAGAGGAGCGACTCGCCGGTCGTCGCGTAGTGGACCTCGACCCCTCCCGCCGCGTCGCCCGTGACGAACCCCTTGTCGCGCCGCGAGGCCGAGAAGGTCGTCACCTTCCCGCCGTGGCTCCGGAACTCGTGGATCCGGGTCAGCCTTCTCTCCTCGCCGTCCTCCGCCTGGACGACCTGCCAGGTCGAGACGCCTCCCGCCGCGTCGCCGGAGACGAGCGTGCGGTCCCCGTTGAGGAAACCGAGGACCGTGATCGCCACACCGGGGGCCACCCTCGCGGTTTCCTCCTGCCGCGGGTTCGCCTCGTCGCGCAGGTCGAACCGGACGATTTCCCCGCCCGAGGTGCCGGCGAAGACGTCCTGCCCGCGAACGTCGAGCGCGAGCGCCGAGACCTCGCCGGAAGCCGAGACCGGGAGGACGACGCGTGACTCCTCCCGCGCCGTCTCGCCCGTCATCGACGTCTTCTCGACGACGCGGACGAGCGTCAGCTCCCTCGGGCCGGTCGCCACGAGCGCGATCGGGCCGTCGGGCCCCCGGACGTACCTGAAGAGACCGGCGGGCCTTCCGGCCGGGTCCGCCGTCACGGGCGCTCCCGCGCGAGCCGACGGATTCACGCGCCGCTTCCCGTCCTCGTACGCCACCTCCGTCGAGACCTCGACGGGGTAGAGCCGCCCGTCGGAGAGGCCGAGGACGATCAGCCCCGGCTCGGGAGCGACGGCCTCGACGACGGTCGCCTCGCCGAGGGCGGGCAGGTCGGCGGCGGTGACCGCCCCGCCCGCGACCGGAAGGAGGACGAGGCCCGCCCTCGTCGCGACGAAGGCCTCCTCGCGGTACTCGTCGACCGCCAGCGCGAGCGGCACCGTCCCGGCCGGGAGATTCCCGGCGGGGACGGCCGTCGCCGAGGGGGGGACGAAGAGCGGCCGGACGACGGCCACGATCACGAAGAGGATCGCGAGAATGGCCGCGATGATGAGGACGCCCGAGAGGGTGACGAAGCGGGCGGCCAGGCGGTCCGCGAGGAGCCGCCGGGACGGGCGGTCCGCTCGCGCCGCGCGCTTGGGGCCGGCCGCCGTCCCGCTCCCGGGCGTGGAGGACACGTCAGGCCCTTCCTACTTCAGGAGCTTCGCGAGCTCTTCCTGCTCGATCTTCCCCGGCAGCGGGAAGTAGCCGTCCTTGACCACGACCTCCTGGCCGTCCCGCGACAGGACCATCCTGAGGAACTCGGCCACGATCGGGTCGAGCGGCTTGCCGGGAGCGCGGTTCACGTAGACGTAGAGGAACCGGGAGAGCGGGTAATTGCCGGAGTAGGCCTCCTCGGGCGTCGCCGGGTGGCACTTGTCGCCCTGCTTCGCCGCGAGCGGGAGCGCCTTGACCCCTGCGGTGGCGTACCCGATGCCGGAGTAGCCCATTCCGTACCGGTCGACCGTGACGCCCTGGACGACCGAAGCCGAGCCGGGCTGCTCCTTGACCTCGTCCTTGTAGTCCCCGTTCTTCAGGGTGTGCTCCTTGAAGAACCCGTAGGTGCCGGAGGCCGAGTTGCGGCCGAAGAGGCTTACGGGTCGGCTGGCCCATTCGCCCGTCAGGCCGAGCTGCCCCCAGGTCTTCACGTTCTCCCTCCCGCCGGCGCGGCGGGACTTCGAGAAGGCCGCGTCCACCTGCTGCATCGTCAGGCACGCGATGGGGTTGTCCTTGTTCACGAAGACGGCGAGGGCGTCCACGGCGACGCGGACCGCCGTCGGCTTGTAGCCGAACTTCTTCTCGAACTCGTCGATCTCGCTCCCCTTCATCGTGCGCGACATCGGCCCGAGCTGCGCGGAGGCCGAGATGAGCGCCGGCGGGGCCGTCGAGGAGCCCTTCCCCTCGATCTGGATCTTCACGTTCGGATACATCCTGTTGAATTTCTCGGCCCAGAGCGTCATGAGGTTGTTGAGCGTGTCCGAGCCGATCGAGCTCAGGTTGCCCGAGACGCCGGAGACCGGCTTGTAGGGCTGGATCGACGGGTCGACCTGGATCGTCTGCGCGCCGGCCGTTCCGGCCAGGAGCGCGGCGACGAGGAGTGCGGGGGCGGTCTTCTTCACTGTTCCTCCTTCGGGGATCTCGAACGGCGGCGAGTCTTCCCGAAGACGGACGGGACACTGTTACGGCCGCGTTAAATCTGCGTGAAGGCCCGCTCCCCCGGGCCGCGGCTCTTTACACCCGCTTCACGCCCCCTCAACGGCGCCCTCCACCGCTCCCCGGAGACTTCCCGCGTCTTGGAAGGATCCGAAAGGAGAGACGGAATGACCCCCATGTTTCGACGCCTCATCGGCCTGGCCCTCGCGGGCCTCCTGCTTCTCGCCGGCGCCGCCCACGCGCAGGTGAACCTCCTCTGGTACAAGGAGATCGCCAGGGACGGCCGGATCTACGTCTTCAACGACCCGAACGAGTTCAAGGCCTGGGAGGGCTCCGGAGAGCTCGGCAAGTCGATCACGAAGATCGGCTACGGCCCCGGCGGCGAGACCGTCGTCTTCGACAACGAGAACGCCCTCGACCTCTACAACTTCAAGCACGGCAAGGAAGCCGAGGTCCGGAAGTACACGCCTCCCAAGGCACCCACGTTCCCGCCGCCCACGACCCTCAAGGTCGCCGACGGTGAGCTGAAGTTCGGCCTCCTCCTCCAGGCCTGGTACATCATGGACGACTCCGCACAGGCCTCTTCCGGCACCTCCTACCTCGGCAACCCGACCGGCGTGAACGACTTCCGCCTCCGCCGGGCCGAGATCAAGCTCGGCGGCAAGGTGACGCCGGCGTGGGGCTACGAGGTCATGATCGACCCGACGAAGAGCCCGAGCGTCACGGCCGGCGCCGACGGGAAGATCATCCAGGACCTCGGCATCACCTTCCTCGGCCTCAAGGGCCACGAGTTCACGCTCGGCCAGAAGAAGATCGCCATCTCCGAGGAAGGACTCCGTTCCTCCTCCGAGATCGACTTCATCGAGCGCTCCCGAATCACCCGGGTCGTCGGCGACCAGCGTCAGGCCGGCTTCTTCTACAAGGGCGAGTACGGCGAGATGTTCGCGGCCCAGGCCTCGATCACGTCGGGGCTCCCTTCGAACGTCGCCGGCACGTCCGACCGGCTCTTCTACGCGGGCCGCTTCGACGTGAAGCCGACGAAGGGGCTGGTCGTCGGCGTCTCCGGCGGGACCGGGAACCAGGGGACCCAGGCGCTCACACGTGACCGCCTCGCCGCTCACGTCCGCTGGGACGGCACGGAAGACCTGCCGCTCATGCTGCGCGCCGAGTACGGCAAGGCAACCGACGGCCAGACGAACGGCACCGAGATCGACCGCGACGGCTACTATGTCTCGGCGCTCTACACGTTCGCCAGGCAGTTCCGGCTCGGCGCCCGGTACGAGATGTACGACCAGAACGCCGACGTCGCCAATGACGAGCTCTCGATCATCACCGCCGGCTTCCACTACATGATCAAGGGGAAGAACATCAACCTGAAGGCCGAGTGGTACGGAATCACGCAGGACGGCCGGAAGGTCAACAACGTCCTCGACGAGACGTACAACCAGTTCGTCATCGGCGCCCAGGTCGCCTTCTAGTCCCCTGGTCCCGATTCACCTCGAGGGCCCCCGGCGCCGAGGGCGCCGGGGGCTCTTCCGTCTCGCAACCGGTCGGGAGACGCGACGCCTTTCCTCGAGCGCCCGCTTCACGCGGCTTCTTCGACGAGGCGGCGAGGGGGAACGGAGAGAGGGGACAAGTCGTTCAGGAACGACGTGAGGTGAAACGCGAAGACGGAGGGGCGCTCGAGCATCGGCACGTGTCCTGCCTCGAGGATGAAGAGGAGACGTGCGACGGGAAGGCGGCCCGAAAGGCGGCGCCCGACCTCGGGCGGCGTGACGCGGTCGTCCGTTCCCCAGAGGAGGAGGGCCGGCGCCCGGACGCTGCCGAACGGGTCGCCGCCGCCCGGGGCGATGTCGGGGCAGCCCGAAAGGAGAAGACCGCTGACGCGGCCGGGGTGGCGCCGGGCGAAGGCGATCGCGACGCAACCGCCGAGAGAGCTTCCGACGAGGACGAGGCCACGCGTCTCTCCGGCGACCGCCACCTCGAATCGGTCCGTGAGGTCGTCGAGGTGCAGCTCTCCGTGCCCACCGTAGGTCAGGCACGGGACACGAATCGGGAATCGCTCCGGAATCCGGCCCGCGACGCCTTCGAAGTCAGAGGGCTTTCCGGACGGCCCGTGAAGGAACACGACGAGTGGCGTGCGGGTGTCTTTCATCTTCCCGGTTTCAGGCCCTTGCGAGCTCCGGCCGCTCGATGTCGACGAGGACCGTCCCCGGGCCGATCCGGGCACGGTGTCCGTGCCAGACGACTTCCTTCGAGACGAAGGGGATGAGCTGCGTCCAGAGCTGCAGGAGGTCCTTCAGCGGCATCGCGAGGAGGTCCACGTGACGGAGGGGCGTTCCGCAGAGCCGGCCGAGGAGGCTCGCCTGGAAGGCTCGGGCGAGAGCGACGACGAGGGAGAGGGAGGCGAGCGGCCCCGCCCAGTGCGAGCCCCCCGCGACGGCGAGGAGCGCAGCGAGGAGGGCGACCGGGAACGGGTTGAGGAGGAGCTCGCCGGCGAAGAGGGCCTTCGAGAAGGCGTAGCGGATCTTCCCCCAGCGTATTTGCCGGTCGAGGGCGCGGGCGAGCGGCCGGCGCTCGATCACGTTCGAGATGACGATGGGCGAAAGCACGACTCGGAAGCCTGCCTCGCGGACGGCGAGGCCGATCGCCTGGTCCTCGGCAAGGACCTCGCCGAAGGCGGCGAAGCCGCCGATGGCGTCGTGGACGGCGCGCGGCAGCGCCATCGACTTCCCGACGACGCAGGGTGTCCCGCTCCACGCGGCGAGGACGTTTCCGGGAACGACGAAAGTGAGGAGGTGGAGGCTCTCGACGATCGCGCCGAGGTCGCGCGTCCCGGCCCCGACGAACAGGTTCGAAACGCACCCGACCTCCGGATCGTCGAAGAGGGCGACGGTCCGGGCCACGTCGTCGGGAGCGACGCGGACGTTCGAGTCGGAGACGAGGAAGAGGTCTCCCCGGGCGACGCGGGCCGCTGCGACGAGCCGTTCCACCTTCGGGTTGCCGATCCGGCCTTCCGGCGCGCCGCCGACGACGAGGGTGAAGGGCGCGTCGGGGAAGCGCGCCCGGACCCGCGCGACGGTGTTGATCGCGAGGTCTCTCGGGTCGGCGACGGAGAGGACGACCTCGTAGTCGATCCCGCGCAGGACCGCGAAGGAGGCGAGGTTCTCCTCGAGGCCGTCGTCGAGGCCGCGGAGAGGCTTAAGGATGGAGAGCCGTGGTCTGGCTGCTTCCGTGGAAGCGGCCGGCGGGGAAGAAGCGGAGGCGGCCCGCCTGCGCGGGCCCTGCTCGAAAGGGCGATGCTTCCGCCGGAGTTTCGAAAGCAGGACGACGGGGAGCGTCGTCATCACGAGTCCGGCGAGAGCCAGGATGCCGAGGAAGAGCGCGGCGGGGGTCACGCCGATGCCCTCGCATAGCCGGGAAGGCACTCGCACGGCTCCGGCTCGAACGCCGGGGCTGGCGACGGCGCGAAGAGGCGCGTGAGGCCGAGGCCGCGCCCCTTCCTGAGGGCGGAAAGGACCGCTTCGGGAGTCTTCTCGCAGTCGAGGAGCGTCTTCCAGGCCCACAGGTGCGGGGCCCGGTGGAAGTCGCTGTTGCCAAGGAAGGCGAAGCCCGCCTTCCCGACCTGGGGGAAGAGGTCCCACCGGCAGGCGAGCTCCCAGAGGTGGACGAGGTCCCGGACCTCGTCCTTGCGGTTCCAGAGGTAGAAGGTGTTCGCGAACCAGTCGGACTGCTCGTTCGGGTGGCAGGCCACGGTCACGGCCCCGGCATCGCGCGCACGAGCGAGGACGTCCTCGACGCGGCCGTCGGCGGAGACGAAGTCGTCGAGACCGAGCGCGAGGGCGTGCGCCGAGCCCTTCCCGGTAAAGCCGTTCCGCGTCAGCTCGGCGCCGGCGAGGACGACCATCCGATACCTGTCCCATGCGCGCCGCGCCTCGCTCTCGACCTCGGCCCTGTAGGCCTCCCACTTCTCCTTCGTCACCGAGAGCCGGAGGCGGTGGGCCGTCTTGCCGAGGAAGGAGTCGGTGTTGACGACGTGGTCGGTGACGGCGATGACGTCGTGCCCCGAGCGGCCGAAGAGGTCGACGACCTCCGGCAGCGAGTGCCGGCCGTCCGACCACGTCGTGTGGATGTGGAAGTCGCCGAGCAGCATTCCGATTCCCCCTTTTCGGGCCCCGACGATCGGCTCGTCGCCGGAGGGCCGCGTGAGGGGACGGTTACGGCGCCGTTAAATCAGCGTCCAGCGGAAGGACCGGCGGCGCGGGCCAGGTACGCCGCCGCGAGGCGCCGGAAGGTCTCCGCCGAAGGACGGGGCCGGCGCCCGAGCGTCTCGCGGTCGAGAGCGAGGAGACCGAATTGCGGATCCCAGCCGTCGAGCCACTCGAAGTTGTCGACGAGGGACCAGTGGAGGTACCCGTACACGGGAATGCCCTCCGCCTCGGCCGCCCCGAGCGCGGCGACGTGCTCCTCGAGGAACGCCGTCCGCTTCGTGTCCGCCGCGTCGGCGAGGCCGTTCTCCGTGACGACGAGAGGCTTCCCGATCGTCGCCGCCTCTCGGAGCAGGGGAAGGAAGGCCTCGGGGACGACCTCCCAGCCGTTGTCGGTGAGGCCGCGTCCGAGCGGGTCGCGATAGGCGAACGACCCGATGCGGCCGCCGTCGCCGAGGAACCGCAGGTGGAGTCGCGAGTAGTAGTTCACGCCGAGGAAGTCGAGGGAGGACGGCAGGCCGGGGCGCCTCCCCGAGAGACGTGTAAACGGGGGGAGGTAGGCGTTCCAGCGGCCCTCGCCGAACGCGTCGAGGAGCGTCCGGTTGTAGAACCGGTGGCCGACCCTCACCAGGAGGCGGTCGACGACGTTCCCGGGACGCTCCGGAGCGAACGCCATCATGTTGTGCGCGACGCCGATCGCCGCACCCGGGGTCGCCTCCCGTATCCGGGCCGCCGCCGCCTCGTGCGCGGCGAGGAGGTGGTCCAGGGCCCGCGAGGCGTCCCGCCCCGACGAGAGGCCCGGCGGCACCTGCCCGTCGAGGAAGCCCCCGAGGACGAGGACGAACGGCTCGTTGAGGACGGTCCAGCACCGCGCCTTCGGCCCGAGCGCCTTCGCCGTCCGCGCCGCGAAGCGCGCGAAGGCGTCGACGGAGGCCGTCGAGGTCCACGGCGTCTCCTCGTGGAACCAGCGCGGATGGGTGTAGTGGAGAAGCGTGACGACCGGCTCGAGACCCAGCGCGTCGAGCCGGGCGACGAACCGCGCATAGCGCTCGAGGGCGTCCTCGTCGAACTCCCCTCGGCGCGGTTCGACGCGGCTCCACGAGACCGAGAACCGGAACGCGTTCGCACCGAGCGCAGCGGCCGCCGCCGCGTCCTCCTCGTAACGCTCCCAGGACCCCGCGGCGCGCCCGCACGGGCCACCGCGCGTCCTCCCGGCCGCCTCCCAGTCGGTCCAGTCGCACGGGTCGTTCCCCTCGACCTGGTAGTGCGACACCGCGACGCCGAAGAGGCGGGGACGATCCGGGAACGGGAATCGGGCGGGCAGGCTCAGGAGCCGTGGAACTCGACGACGACGACGTTCCGGTCGCCGTCGCGGCGATAGGTGAAGGAGCTCGAGAGCCCCCGGACGAGCTGGATCCCGCGGCCTCCGGGCGCCGTGTCGAGCGACGGCGGAGGAGGTGGCGGGACGGCGGTCGGGTCGAAGGCGCGGCCCGAGTCCGCGAGCTCGAGCCGGACTCCTCCCGGGAGCACGTCGACGACGAGCGTCGCGTCGGCCGGGTCCTCGGGAGGGGCGGCGTACTTCCACACGTTCGAGAGCAGCTCCTCCGCCGCCACCTCGACCGCGTTGCGCACCCGCGGCGACGGCGCCCGGTCCTCGAGGAACGCCTGCAGCTCCCCGAGCGTCGAGAAGACCTCTTCCCTTCGGACCGCCAGTCGCTTCGTGAAGGTGGCCACGGTCTCGCGCTCTCCCCGGCGACGACTCTACGCTGCGGCGACCACCTGCCGCGCCTCGTCTTCCGTCGAGACGATCGCGGCGACCTGATCGAGGCCCGCGATCCGGAGGACGTCCTCGACGTGCGGCGTCGCCCCGAAAATCACCATGCGGGACTTCCTCAGCTGCAGGGAGCGGGCCGCCGAGACGAACATCCCGATCCCAAGTGAGCCGACGAAGGTCACCTCGCGGAGGTCGACGACGACCGGCTTCTCGGCTCTGCCGGCCTTCACGGTGAAGGGGAGCTGAATCTCCTCGACCCCTTTCAGGTCCAGGCGACCCTCCAGGCGAACCCAGACGTTCGCCTCCCCACGCTCGAGGACCTCCAGCTTCATCGGCCCCTCCCTGACCGGATCATGAGCGGGTCTTGTGAAGGTTTCGTGAAACCCCCGCGGCGGTTCGGCGTCTCTCGTTTCCTGCTCCGGGGCCTCCGGCCGCCTCAGCCTGTCTGGCGCCGGTGCGCGCGTGCCAGGAGGAGCAGTTCGCGATCGCCACCTCCTCGCGACGGGCCTTGCGCGGCTCGACCCCGAGGTCCTCAGCCGGCATCTCAGGCCGTCATGGTCGTTCCGGGCGTGCAGAAGCCGCGCTGCGGCCCGCCGACGACCGCGAGGGCTCCTGGAGCGGGCGGACCTTCCCTTCCCGTTCGAAGCCCTCGATCGCCGTAACGTCCTTCCCGCGCACGGCCTCCACGGCGAACCGGCACGACCTCACCGCCTCCCGGCCGACGACGACCTTGCAGACGACGCCCTGCGCAGCTTCTCGGACCAGGCCGCGGCCTTGAGATCCCAGCCACGCCCCGGCTCCGCGGCCTGCCGGGCCGTGTAGAGATCGACGAGCGCCTGGACACACTCCCGGGTCTCACGGTGGTCCTCGCCGCGGCTCGACACGTACAGGGGGTACGCCTCGAGGAGGTCCTTCTCGGCGGCGTCGAGCCGTCCGAGGGCCGTCCGCGCCATACCGCGCCGAGCCAGGAGCTTGGCCACCCAGCGGACGTTGGCACCCGTGAACGCTTTGCGCGCCGCCGGCTCGACGCCGTCCAGGATCTTCTCGGCGTCGGCGTTCTTCCCGCGGGCCTGAAGGGCGCCGCCGGTGTTGATCGTCGTGATGAAGGTGTTCGGGTGCTCCGGCCCGAGGACGCGCCGGCACTTCTCCATCGCGTCCCGGTAGTACGTCTCCGCCTCGGCCGGGCGCCCCATCGCCTCGAGGACGACCCCGTAGTTGTTGATCGACGTGAGCGTGTCGGGGTGCTCGGGGCCGCGCACGCGGCGCTTCTTCTCGAGGGTCTCGCGGAGGACGGGTTCCGCCTCCGCGAGCCGGTCCACGGCCTGGAGGAAGCGGCCGAGGTTGCCGAGCGTGGCGATGGTGTCGGGGTGCTCATCGCCGAGCACCCTCCGGCGCGCCGCGAGCGTCTCGTTGAGGAGCGCCTCGGCCTCGGTGTACTTGCGCTGGTCCTGGAGCAGGAGCGCGAGGTTGTTCATGGCGGCGAGCGTGCTCGGGTGGTCGGGGCCGACGGCCCGCCGGTACTTCTCGACCGCCTCGCGCTCGAACGGCTCCGCCTCGGCGAGCTTCCCCTGGTACTGGAGGGAGAAGCCCAGGTTGTTGATCGCGGTCACCGTGTCGGGGTGCTCCTCGCCGAGCACCCGCCGGAACTTCTCCAGGGCCTCGCGCAGGAACGGCTCGGCCTCGACGAACCGCCCCCGGGCGAGAAGCAGGTTCCCGAGGTTGTTGACGGCGGTGGCGGTCTCGGGAGCTTCCTCGCCGAGAACCCGGCGGTGTCGCGCGAGGGAGTCGCGGTAGACCGCTTCGGCCTCCTCGAGCCGGCCGAGCGCCTGCAGGGCGAGGGCCAGGTTCCCCATCGTGGTGAGCGTCTCGCGGTGGTCCTCGCCGAGGACGTGCTGCATCCTCCCGAGCGCCTCGCGGCAGAGGGACTCGGCCTCGGCGTGCCGGCCCTGCAGGTGGAGGACGAAGCCGAGGTTGTTGAGGGAGACGAGCGTGAAGGGGTGCTCGGGACCGAGGGCGCGGCGGCTCCGCTCCATCGCGTCGCGGAGGATCGGCTCCGCCTCGGCGAGCTTCCCCTGCGCCCGCAGGAGGTCGCCCCTGGCGCCGAGCGAGCGGAGCGTCTCCTCGCGTTCCTCTCCGAGGACCCGCCTGCGGGTCTCGAGCGCCCGGTCCTGGAGCGGCTGCGCGGCCTCGTAGAGTCCGAGGGTCTTGTAGAGGTCGGCGAGCACCTGTCGGAGCTGCGCGTCGACGGCCGGCTGGTCCGCGAACCGCGCGTCGATGGCGGCGACGGCGGGCTTCAGGATCGTCCGGTCGATCAGGTTTCGCGCCGCGTCGGTGGGGTTGACCCTCTCCCACTGGCGGGCGAACGTGTCCCGCTGGACGGCGCGCAGCCGCTCCGGCACGCCGGCCTCCGCGAGCGCCTTCTCGAACGCCTCCGTGACCTCCTTCGTGAGCATCCGGCCGGCCGTCGCCGGGTCGACCTGGGAGAGCATCGCCGCCTGGAAGTCGGAGACCTTGCGGAGCTCCTCCGCCCGCCTCCGGGCTTCCGCTTCCGCGATCACCGCGCGGTCCCGCTGGCCGCGCGCCACGTTCGCCTGCCAGGCGAAGGCGACGGCGCCGA
>CAZNSS010000030.1:0-10597 GCA_964575465.1 uncultured Holophagales bacterium
TCGAGGGGGTCGAGGCGATCAAGCAGTCGGCGCGCGACACCGAGGCGCTCCTCGAAAGCTCCGGGCTCTCGACGCCGTGACGGCGGCGGCGCCCACCACCACCCGCCCCACGCGGGGCCCGTCCTGACCAAGGAGCCTCCCATGGCCGACGTCCGCCTCCTCCCCTCCTGGGCCGAGGACCTCCGCCGCCGCTACCTGCGCAACGAGGCGGTCCTCTTCGTCCTCCACGGCAACGTCCACGACCTCGTCCTCGTCGACGGCACGCTGAAGCCGCTGACCGAGTTCCTGACCGAGGTCTTCTGGAAGGACGTCCGGGACACGATCGCCGTCTACAACCTGGCGACCGGAGTCCGCTTCGCGAAGAAGGCGAAGGAGGCGGAGGCCCAGGCCGAGCTGATGCGCGAGACGCCGCGCGAGAAGGCGCTCGCGGGGCTCGAGCGGCTCCTCGTCACGTCGCGGAAGGTCGGCGTCGTCATCGAGTACGCCGAGACGATCGCCCCGTCGGGCGACCCGTCGTTCCAGGGGGACCTCGACCGCGCCTCCATCGTGACGCTCCACCGCTGGTCGTTCCTCCCGCAGATCGAGAAGCAGGACAACGTCGTCCTCCTCGTCGCCGAGAACCTCGCCGAGCTCTCCCCGAAGCTCGTCTCGAACCCGAAGGTCGCCGTCGTCGACGTCCCGATGCCCGACCGCGAGACCCGCCGCGCCGCCGCGCGGATCGTCGACGCCCGTCTCTCCGAGAAGGAGGCCGAGCGCTACGCCGACCTGACCGCGGGGCTGAAGCTCCTCCAGATCGAGGCGATCCTCGCGCCGCCGCCGCCCGCCGAGGAGGACCGCGCCGAGCGCGAGGCCTTCATCGCGGGCCTCCTCGGCACCGCGGCCGATGCGACCGAGAGGGCGAAGAAGCTCTCGCAGCTCACCTCGGGCCTGACGCGCGACGAGATCCGCGCCCTCCTCGCCCCCGGCGCCGCCGACCCGGCCGCGGCGGCCGCGGCCGACGCCGCGGACCGGGCCCGCAAGGAGATCGACCGGCTCATCTCGCGCCGCAAGCGCGAGATCCTCGAGCGGGAGTGCTTCGGCCTCGTGGAGTTCGTCGAGCCGCAGCACGACTTCTCCGTCGTCGGCGGCATGGAGGAGGTCAAGAAGGACCTCCTCGTCCTCGCCGACAACATCCGCGAGGGGCGGCGCAGCCGCGTTCCGATGGGGATGCTCTTCACCGGTCCGATGGGGACGGGGAAGACGTTCGTCGCCGAGGCCTTCGCGAAGGAGTGCGGCCTGCCGACGATCAAGCTGAAGAACTTCCGCTCCAAGTGGGTCGGGGCGACGGAGGGGAACCTGGAGCGGATCCTGACCGTCATCAAGGCGATCGGGCAGGTCGTCGTCATCATCGACGAGGGGGACCGGGCTTTCGGGAACACCGACGGCGAGGGGGACGGCGGGACCTCGAGCCGCGTCATCGCGCGGATCAAGGAGTTCATGTCCGACACCTCGAACCGGGGCCGGATCCTCTTCCTCGTCATGACGAACCGGCCCGACAAGCTGGACGTCGACCTGAAGCGCGCCGGGCGCCTCGACCGGAAGATCCCGTTCCTCTACTCGCAGACGCCCCCGGAGGTCGAGGCGGTCGCGAAGGCCCTCGTGAAGAAGAACCGGCTGAGGAGCGACGTCGACTTCGCGGCGATCCGCGAGGGCTTCTCGACGAAGCTCGTCGGCTACAGCAACGCGGACGTCGAGGCGGTCGTCCTGATGGCGAACGACGACGCGGCGCGCGAGGGGGGCGGCGACGCCCCGGTCACGGCCGACCACTTCGTCAGGGCCGCGGCGGACTACTTCCCCTCGCGCGACGCCGAGCTCCTCGAGTACATGGAGCTCCTCGCGGTCTTCGAGGCCTCGAGCCGCCGCCTCCTCCCGCCGAAATACGCCCACATGACGCCCGAGGAGCTCGACGTGCGGCTCCGGCTGCTGCGGGCGACCGTCGGGACGAGGAGGTAGGGGGCCCTACTTCGCCGCGGGCGGCTCCGCGGCGCGCGCCATCCAGTTGCTGAAGCGCCAGAGCCGGACGGACCGGCCGGAGGCGTCGACCTCGAAGCGGAGCTCCTCGCCGGGCGTACCGTCGTCGCGGAGCCGCCGGAAACGGTGCTCGCCGGCGGGCTTCAGCTTCACGAGCGCCTCGAGGGGCTTCTCGGACGGGGTCGGGAGGAGCGCGAGGCCGTCGTCCCACGGGAAGACGTTCGCCTCGCCGCCGCGCCAGTCGTCGTACCGCCCGGCGTAGCGCGAGAAGGCGGAAACGTGCGCCTTCGCGCCCTTCGGGTCGTCGAGCGCCTTCTTCACGGCCGGGGCCACGATGTCGTACGCGAGCTGCGCGTACCGTTGCGCGTCGATGCCGGTCGTGTTGGTCATGAAGACCGTCGCGAGCTTTTCGTCCGTCTGCAGGAGGAGCTGGGTCTGGTAGCCGGGGCAGGTGCCGTTGTGCCCGACGAACGTCTTCTCTCCGCTCCGCCAGACCTGGAAGCCGAGCCCCCGGCTCGTCTTCCATCCCGGGTCCATGAACTGGACGCGCTGCATCTCGCGGAGCGTGTCGGCGTCGAGGAGCTCCGTCTTCCCGGTCCCGAGGAGCCGGAACTGCCACGCGGCGAAGCGGCCGAGGTCCTCGACCGTCGACGTCATCCCGGCGGCCGGAGCGATCCCGCGAACCTCGTACGGGGGCACCTTCTCGCGCGTCCCGTCCCGGCGCGGCGCCGTGTAGCCGCTCGCGAGGCGGTTCCCACGATACCTGTCGAGGTGCTCGGTCTCGGTGTCCTTCATCCCGAGCGGGTCGAGGATGCCGCCCTTCACGAGCTCGGCCCAGGGTCTCCCGGCGGCGGCCGCGGCGACTTCGCCCGCGAGCGCCAGTCCGAGGTTCGAGTACTGGAAGGTCGTCTCCGGGCGATAGAGCATCTCCTGCGAGGGGGCCTTCTCGCGGAGCTTCTCGCTGGACGGAAAGGGAAACTCGGGCCCGGTCCAGTAGGGGAAGTCCGACTCGCGCGGAAGGCCGGACGAATGCGTGAGGACGCCGAAGAGGGTCACCGGCGGCGCGCCCTCCGGCATCCCGCCGATCGAGAACCACGGGAGGTGCCTCGACACCGGGTCGTCGAGGCGGAGCCTCCCGGCATCCCGCTGCTGCATCACCGCGACGCTGGTGAAGAGCTTCGAGATGGAGCAGATCGAGTACATCGTCGCCGGCGTCGCCGGCACCCTCGTCTCGGCGTGCGCGTAGCCGAAGCCTCGGGCGTAGAGGAGCTCCTGGTCGCGGACGACGGCGAGGGACACCCCGGGGAGCCGGCGGTGCGCCTGCTCGGCGTCGAACCAGGCCGTGAGGAGCGAGAGCGCCTGGACGACGCGCGGGTCGCTCGCGAGAGCGCCTCGAACGGGGTTCTCCTCCGTCGTGGCCGCCGGAGCGCCGGATGCCGGAGGGGAGGCGGGCGCCTGCGCCAGGGCCACGGGCTCGCCGGAGACGGCGAGGACGAGAAGGAACACGAGGGGCGCTCGCAGCATCGGGTCACCTCCGCGGGGAATGCGCGCGACGATCGGCCCGGAGGCGACTCCCGTCAAGCGCCACGGTCGGGCCGGGACGCCGCCCCGCCCGAAACGACAGTCGACGTGTCGAGCGGGGAGGGCTACGCGTGGACCCCGGGCGCCTCGTGCCCCGACCTCGCCACGTACTCCTCGTACGTTCCGCCGTAGGTCACCGGCTTGCCGGTCCCGTCCTCGCCGCCGATCTCGAGCACCCGGTTGGCGAGGCCCCGGAGGAACGTCCGGTCGTGCGAGACGAAGAGCATCGTCCCCTCGAAGGCGTGGAGCGCCTCGACGAGCATCTCCTTCGTGGCGAGGTCGAGGTGGTTCGTCGGCTCGTCGAGGACGAGGAAGTTCGGCGGGTCGAAGAGCATCCGCGCGAGGACGAGGCGCGACTTCTCGCCCCCCGAAAGGACCCGCACCGGCTTGTCGACGTCGTCCCCCGAGAACTGGAACGCCCCGGCCAGCGTCCGGAGGACGCCGAGCCCCTCCATCGGGAAGTCCTTCTGGAGCTGCTCGATCACGGTGAGCGAGGGGTCGAGGAGGTCGAGCGACTGCTGGGCGAAGTAGCCGAGCTTCAGGCTCGCCCCGAGCTTCACGGCCCCCGAGTCGGGGGGAAGCGCCCCCGAGACCATCTTCAGGAGCGTCGACTTGCCGGCACCGTTCCGTCCCATGACGCACCAGCGCTCGCCGCGCCTCACGAGGAAGTCGAACCCGTCGTAGACGACACGCGAGCCGTAGCGCTTGCCGACGCCCGCGAGGGCGACGACGTCGTCGCCCGAGCGGGGCGGCTGCCGGAAGTCGAAGCGGACGACCTTGCGCCGGCGCGGCAGCTCGATCTGCTCGATCTTCTCGAGCTTCTTGACCCGGCTCTGCACCTGTGCGGCCTTCGCGGCGTGGGCCGAGAAGCGCTCGATGAAGCGCGACTCCTTGGCGAGCATCGCCTGCTGGCGGGCGTAGGCCGCCTCGCGCTGCGCCTCGCGCAGGGCGCGCTCGCGCTCGTAGAAGTCGTAGTCCCCGGTCCAGGTGAAGATCTCGCCGCCGTCCACCTCGACGATCCGGTCGACGATCCGGTTCATGAAGTCCCGGTCGTGGCTCGTCATCAGGAGCGTCCCGGGATAGTCGTGGAGGAAGCGTTCGAGCCAGAGGATCGACTCGAGGTCGAGGTGGTTCGTCGGCTCGTCCATCAGGAGGACGTCGGGCCTCCCGAGGAGGATCCGGGCCATCGCGACGCGCATCTTCCAGCCGCCCGAGAGGGCGCCGACGTCGCCGTCGATCACCTCGTCGGGGAAGCCGAGCCCCTGGAGGATCTCCTTCGCCCGCGCCTCGAGCTCGTACCCGCCGCGCTCCTGGTACTCGTGCTGGACCTCGCCGAAACGCTCGAGGACCTTCTCCATCCGGTCGGCCTGCGCCGGGTCGGCGAGGGCGTGCTCGAGGTCCATCAGCTCGTGGTGGAGGTCGCCGAGCCGGCCGCTCCCGGCGATCGCCTCCTCGAGGACCGAGCGCCCCGACATCTCCTCCACGTCCTGCCGGAAGTAGCCGATCGAGAGCTTCTTCGGCACGGAGACGTCGCCGTCGTCGGGGTGCTCCTCGCCGGTGATCATCCGGAAGACCGTCGTCTTGCCGGCGCCGTTCGGGCCGACGAGGCCGGCCTTCTCGCCCGGGTTGAGCTGGAACGAGGCGTCGACGAAGAGGACCTGCCGGCCGTACTGCTTGGAGACTTTCGAGAACGAGATCATGCGGGCGGCGGACGATAGCAGGCCCGCCGCCGGATGGGGCGGCACGAGGGGTGGCCGGGGCAGCCGGCCACCCCTCGCGGGAGGACGATCAGCCCTTCGCGGCGACCTGCCGCATCACCAGGTGCTGCTCGGGGACCGGGTAGCCGGCGGCCCCGAACTCCTCCTTGATGACGCGGTTCGTGTCGAAGTAGACCTGCCAGTAGTGGTCGGTGTGCGTGTAGGGGCGCACCGCGAGGACGGGCCCCATCGGGTTGAAGTCGAGGATCTCGACGTCGGGAGCGGGCGCCGCGACGACGTTCGGGATCGCGGCGAGGCGGGCCTTCAGGCGCTTCACGGCGTCCTGCACGTCGACCGTGTGCGCCAGCTGGGCCGTCCGGTCGACGCGGCGGTAGTCGGAGGCCGAGTAGTTCATGATGTTGTCGCCGAAGACCTTCGTGTTCCCGACGATCGTGTGGACGTTGTCGGGTGTCAGGATCTCGGTGGCGAAGAGGCCGATCCGGACGACGGTTCCCGTGATGCCGCCGGCCTGGATGAAATCGCCCACCTTGAACGGCCGGAGGACGATGACGAACACTCCCGCCGCGAAGTTCGAGAGGAGCCCCGCCCAGGCGGCGCCGATGGCGATGCCCATCGCGGCGACGAGGGCCGCGAAGGAGGTCGTCTCCACGCCGAAGTAACCGAGGATCGCGACGACGAGCAGGACGTTCAGCGAGACGTTGATGATCGAAGCGACGTACCGAAGGATGGTCGGGTCGACCTTCTGCTTCTCGAGCGCCGCCGAGACGAGCCTCACCGCGAGGTGGATGAGGTAGCGCCCCACGATGAAGACGGCGAACGCGCCGAGCAGCTTCAGCCCGACGTTCGTCGCGGTCTGCGTGACGGTGGCGAGGACCTGGTTCCAGTCGATGTTCATTCACCCTCCCTGGCCGCAAGAACACCTTCCGCGGCGTGGCCGTGTCGCTTCCCGGTGGCTTCGCGGAGAGTCTGGCAGAACCGAGGGCCCCGTGAGGAGGAGAGTGCGCCGTCGCTGGGGCTCAGCGCCCGGGGTACATCCGGTCCCAGCGCGCCTCGCGGTCGCGCAGCTCTTCCTCGAGGGCGCACTCGGAGCAGAGGAGGCCCGACTCCTCCCACTCGTCGAGGACCGTGTTCGGGCAGGCCTCCCGGGCGCACGGGACGCGTTTCGGCGTCCGGGGGGCGGCCGCCGCGCTCCCCGCTTCCCCGCGCCTGAGGAAAGGGAGGGAGAAGCGGAAGCGCCGGCGCCGGGGCAGGTTCGAGCGGATCGCGGGCTCGGACGGGTCGGAGCTCATGGGGGGTCCTTTCAGGAAGCCGCCACGCGGCGGGCGTCGACGAGCGCGGCGAGGGCGCGGCGGGCACGATCCTCCGCGGCCGGGTCGTCGAGGAGGCGGAAGGCGTGGTGGTAGGCGAGCATCACGCCGTACATGTCGTTCGCGAACTGCTCGGGGTCGGTGTCGGGGCGGAACTGCCCCTCCCGGACGACCGCCCGGACGAGGTCGGCCAGGAACCCCATCCAGTTCCGCTGCAGCTGGACGAGGAGGTCCCGGGTCGGTCCCGGCCGGTCGTCGAGGTCGGTCGCCATGGCGACGAAGAAGCACCCCCCGGAGGACGGGTCCGAACGGGACCAGGCGAGCCATCGGTCGAAGAGAGCCTCGACGCGGGTGATTCCCCGCGGGGTGGCCAGGGCGGGCTTCACGACGCTCTCGATGAAGCGGGCGGCCCCGTACTCGAGGACCTGGATCTCGAGCGCCTCCTTGGAGCGGAAGTGCGAGAAGAGACCGCTCTTGGAGAGGTCCAGGTCGTGGGCGAGGCGCCCGATCGAAAGTCCGGAGAGGCCGACGCGGCTCGCCAGCCCGACCGCGTGCCGGAGAATCGTCTCCCGGGTCGCCTCTCCTTTTCCCACGGGGACAAAATAGCACGACCGTTCGTTCTTTCTGTGGAAATCGGGTTTCGCGCCAGGCCCTGTTCCGCGTAGGATCCGCCGACGCTCGCCCGCGAGCGGCCCGACCGGGCTATCTCTTGCGGACCCCGAGCTCACCAGAAAGGAGTCCTCGATGTTCCGCAACCGCGCGTCGGCCGTTCCGGCCCTCGTCCTCGCACTGCTCCTGGTCGGCTGCCAGAAGGACGCCGGGGCGTCCTCCCCGGCTGCCACGGCCGCTCCCGCCGCTCCCGCGGCGACCGCCGGACCGACGACCGACGACGAGAAGACCCTCTACGTCATGGGGATCGTCATGGGCCGCAACCTCTCCTCCCTCGGCCTCTCCGAGGCCGACCTCGAGATGCTCAAGCAGGGCATGACCGACGAGGCGCTCGGCAAGCCGAAGAAGGCCGAGCTCGAGACCTATGGTCCGAAGATCCAGGCGTTCGCGCAGGGGCGTGCCGGCGCCCTGGCCGCCAAGGAGAAGACGGCGTCCGAGGCCTTCCTGACGAAGGCCGCCGCGGAGAAGGGCGCCCAGAAGAAGCCGTCAGGCCTCATCTACACCGAGATCGCCGCCGGCACCGGGCCGAGTCCGACCGCGGCCGACGCGGTCAAGGTCCACTACACCGGCAAGCTCATCGACGGCACCGTCTTCGACAGCTCCGTCCAGCGCGGCCAGCCGGCCGAGTTCACGCTCGGCGGCGTGATTCCCTGCTGGCAGGAGGGCGTGGCCCTGATGAAGAAGGGCGGCAAGGCCCAGATCGTCTGCCCGTCGAACCTGGCCTACGGCGATGCCGGCTCGCCCCCGAAGATCAAGCCGGGCGCGACACTCATCTTCGACGTCGAGCTCCTCGAGATCGGCAAGCCCCAGGCCCCTGGCGCCGCGAAGAAGTAACGGAGTTCCGCCGCGGGGCCGGAACGGCCGGTCCCGCGGCTCCCCCGCACCCGCGCCTCACGGCGCAGGGTCCGCGCAGCCCGGGGCGTCGCCCTTCCCTTCTCGGGCAACCCTTCCTCGCTTGACGCGCCGCCGCGGCGGGAGCATCCTAGCCGTTGGCTGAGATCGAGTTTCACCCCGATCCGCCCCGATCCGATGCCTCACACGCGACACCCCGCCAGCCTCATCGACCTCCGAAGGGGTGAAGAGGCCATCCTCGACCGGATCGACCTCCCGCCGGACATCACCCTGCGCCTCATGGAGCTCGGCTTCCTCCCGGGGAGCCGGATCGCCGCCTCCTTCCGCGCCCCCGGCGGCGACCCGCGCGTCTTCCGCGTCGACGGCACCGAAGTCGCGCTCCGCTGCGAGACCGCGGCCCACCTCCTTCTCCGCGCGAACCCGAAGAAGGACGGCGCGAGCGCGTCGTGAACGCCACGGACGGCCTCCCGGCCCGGCCGGTCACGACGGACGGGCCGAGCGAGCGCCCCGCGCGCGTGGTCGCGGTCGTCGGGCCTCCCAACTCCGGCAAGTCCACTCTCTTCAACCGCCTGACCGGGCTCCGCCAGAAGGTCGCGAACTTCCCCGGCGTCACCGTGGAGCAGCACCTCGGCAAGCTGAAGATCGAGGATGCGGCCGAGCTCGACATCATCGACCTCCCCGGCGTCTACAGCCTCACGCCCCGTTCCGAGGACGAGCAGGTGACCCACGACGTCCTGATGGGCCGGATGCCGGGAGTTCCGAAGCCCGACACGATCCTCCTCATCCTCGACGTCACGAACCTCGGCCGCCACCTCGTCCTCGCGGCCCCGATCCTCGCCCTCGGCCTCCCGACCCTCATCGTCCTGAACATGGCCGACGAGCTCGAGAAACGCGGAGGCGACGTCGAGGCGGAGGCCCTCGCGCAGCGGCTCGGCGTACCCGTCGCGCTCATCAGCGCGGCGAGCGGCGAAGGGTACGACACCGTCCTCCAGTTCCTCCGCGGCCGCATCGGCGTCCCGCGCCCGATGGAGCTCCTCCCCGTCCTCTCCGACATCCCGCGCTGCCGCGAGTGGGCGGCGCGCCTCGGGGAGGCGGCGAACTACCAGGCCCCCGCGCCCCCGGTCTGGACCCGCCGCCTCGACGGCGTCTTCCTCCACCCCGTCGCCGGGCCGCTCGTTTTCGTCGCCGTCGTCGTCGCCGTCTTCCAGGCGATCTTCACCGCGGCGACGCCGCTGATGGACCTCGTCGACCGGGCCGTCAGCCTCTCCGGGGGCTGGCTCGGGCGCGTCCTCCCCGACGGCGTCCTCCGCCAGCTCCTCGTCGAAGGGGTCTGGGCCGGCGTCGGGTCCGTCCTCGTCTTCCTGCCGCAGATCCTCCTGCTCTTCCTCTTCATCGGGATCCTCGAGGATTCCGGGTACCTGGCGCGCGCCGCCCTGATCGCGGACCGGACGATGGCGAAGGTCGGCCTGCAGGGGAAGTCGTTCATCCCGCTCCTCTCCGCCTACGCCTGCGCCGTGCCGGCGATCATGTCGACGCGGACGATCGAGAACAAGCGCGACCGGATCGCCACGATCCTGATCGCGCCCTTCATGACCTGCTCGGCCCGCCTCCCGGTCTACACGCTCATCATCGCGGCCTTCCTCCCCGAGCAGCCGCTCGCCGGGCCGGTCCTCGGCACCCGCGCCGCCGCGCTCCTCGGCCTCTACGTCCTCGGCTTCGCGGCGGCCGTCGTCACGGCGCGCGTCCTCAAGTCCTCCGTCCTGAAGAGCGAACGGACCCCCTTCGTCCTTGAGATGCCGCCCTACCGGAGGCCCACCCTTCGCGGGCTCGGCCTGCGGCTCCTCGACCGCTCGAAGGTCTTCCTCCAGCGCGCCGGGACGGTCATCCTCGGGATGTCGATCCTCCTCTGGATCCTCGCCCACGTCCCGCTGAAGAACGGCACGGCGCCCGAGATCGCCGAGAGCTTCGCGGGAACGATCGGCCGCGTCGTCGAGCCCGTCATCGCGCCCCTCGGCTTCAACTGGAAGATCGGAGTCGGCCTCGTCACGTCGATCGCGGCGAGAGAGGTCATCGTCGGGACCCTCGGGACCATCTACGGCATCGAGGGAGACGCCGACAGCCAGGGCCTCCAGGCGGCGCTGCGGCACGACCTGACGCCCGCCGGCGCCGTCGCCCTCCTCGTCTTCTTCGCCTTCGCGATGCAGTGCATGTCGACGATCGCCGTCGTGCGCCGCGAGACGGGGGGCTGGACCTGGCCGATCCTCCAGTTCGGCTACATGGGCGTCCTGGCCTGGGTCGGCGCGTTCGTCGCCTTCCGCGTCGTCACCGCGCTCATGGCCTAAGCTCCCGGCGTGTCCCTCCGAGCCGACCTCCGCGGCCTCCCCCGCGTGGTCTGGGTCCAGTGTGCGGCGACCTTCGTCAACCGCTCGGGGACGATGGTCCTCCCGTTCCTCCTCCTCT
>CAZNSS010000030.1:10697-14350 GCA_964575465.1 uncultured Holophagales bacterium
GCGGCGACCTTCGTCAACCGCTCGGGGACGATGGTCCTCCCGTTCCTCCTCCTCTACCTGACGCGCGACCTCGGCCTCTCGCCGTCCACAGGCGGCGCGCTGGTGGCGCTCTACGGCGCCACCGCGCTCGTCACGTCTCCCCTCGCCGGCCGGCTCACGGACCGCTTCGGGCCGCTTCACCTCATGACGGCCTCGCTCCTCCTCTCGGGCCTCGTCCTCCTCGCCTTCCCGCTCGCGCGGACGCCCCTCGCCGTCGCCCTCGCGACCGTCCTCTGGGCCGTCGTCTCGGAGCTCTTCCGCCCGGCGAGCCTCACGGCCATCGCCTCCGCCGTCGGCCCCGGGAACCGCAAGACGGCCTTCGCGGTGAACCGCCTCGCGATCAACCTCGGCATGAGCATCGGGCCGGCTCTCGGCGGCCTCCTGGCGACCTGGTCGTACGGCGCGCTCTTTGCCGTCGACGGCCTCACCTCGCTCGCCGCGGCCGCGATCCTCGCGAAGGCGGGCCGGCCGGAACGGGTGCACGCCGCGGAGGTGCACGCGGCGGCCCGGAGCGGGGTCCTCCCGGCGCACCGGGACCGCCGGCTCCTCCTCCTCCTCCTCGGCGTCCTGCCCGTGGCGATCGTCTTCTTCCAGCACGTCGCGGCGATGGCCCTCTTCCTCGTCCGGGACCTCGGCTGGACCGAGGCGCAGTACGGTCTCCTCGCGACCCTCAACACGCTCCTCGTCGTCGCCTTCGAGGTGCCGCTGAACTCGGCGATGGCCCGCTGGCCGACGGGCCGGACGCTCGCGATCGGCTCGGTCCTCACGGGGGCCGGGTTCGGCCTCCTCGCCTTCGCGCACGCACCCGGAATGGTCCTCGCGTCGGTCGTCGTCTGGACGTTCGGCGAGATCGTCCTCTTCCCCGGCCTGAACGCCGCCGTCGCCGACCTCGCCCCCGAGGCGCGCCGCGGCGAGTACATGGGGCTCTACATGACGGCCTTCAACCTCGCGTTCGCGATCGGGCCGTGGGCCGGGACCGCGATCCTCGAGAGGTGGGGCGGCCCCGCGCTCTGGACGGGGGCCTTCCTCGCGGGCCTCGTTTCCGCCATCCTCCTCTCGCGGACGCGAACGCCCGGGCACGCGGCCGCGGAGGGGAAGCCATGAAACGCCTCGTCGCCCCGTTCCTCGCCGCGCTCCTCGTCGTGGCGATGGCCGCGTGCCGGAAGGAGCAGGACCCGGTCCGCGCGACGATCGACGCCCTCGCGAAGGCGGCGGGCGACCGCGACGCCGACGCCGCGGGCGAGCTCCTGGCGGAGGCCTACGCCGACGCGGAGCACCCCGACCGGAACGCGGCGATCCAGACGATCCGGCGCTACTTCACGGCCTACGAGCGGATCTCGGTCTCCTTCGGCGACGTGAAGATCGACCGGAAGCCCGACCTCGCCCGCGTCACCTTCGTCGCGACGTTCGACGGCGCGCCGCGAAAGCTCGGCTCCCTCGACGCGATGCTCCCGCGCTCGGCGAGGGTGCGGTTCGAGATGAACCTCGCGCCGGGAGAAGGGCGCTGGAAGGTCGCGTGGGCCGGCTGGCAGCTCGTGTCGGAGGGGAACGGGCCCTAGCGCCCGGGCCGGACGGCCCCGGCCTTCCGGCCGAACGGAAGTCCGGGCTGCGAATCGTCCTCGTCCGAAGCCTGCACCCCGGGCGCGAGGTTCGCCGGCGTTACTTCGGTGGCTTCGGCTGAAACGTCTTCAGGTCGAGGACCTCTCCCAACCGCCCGTGGAACTCGCCCGTCTCGAGCGAGCCCGCCTGTCGCCCCGACTCCTTCTCGATCCGCGCGATCGCCTCGGCCCACACGCGCTCGCGGCGCGCGATCTCGTCGGCGTCCTTCACGCGGCCGAAGTCCTGGACGAGCATGTTGTGCCGGCAGAGCATCCGGAACGCGTAGTAGGTGTTCGGCCGCCGGAGCGTCAGGCCGAGGACGCGGACGTCGTTCCCGACGCTGTGGATCGGCTGCCCCCACTCGCCGTACCCGCCGAAGATCGTCCCGAGCTTCTCGAGCGCGTTCGCGAGCTTCGGCTCGTTCGCCTTCTTCAGGATCGCCGAGATGAGCGGGAGCGTCACGTTCCGGAAGAGGGTCGGGTCGGCGAGCCGGACGTCGACGCCGAGCTCCTCCTTCTCGATCCGGATGATGTCCTCGGTCCGGATCCGGTGGTCCGTCGCGAGGTGGACGCGCTCGCCGATCGCCTCGGGGCGCGTGAGCGCGGCGAGGATCCCCTCGACGACCCGGTCGACGGTGACGAGGTTGATCTCGGCGGAGCGGTCGGCGGGGAAGACCATCGCGACCGAGCCGATGGCGGCGGCCTTCGACTCGCCGAAGGGCGTCGACTTCAGCGCGTCGAGCGCCTCCTTCGCCCGCCCGAAGGCGTTGACCGGGGCGTTGACGACCTTCGTGTCTCCCCGGTTGTTCCCGGTGCGCGAGTCGCCGATGACGATGGCCGGGAGGAGCTGGATGACGCGGAGGCCGTCCACGACCAGGTGCTGGTCGGTCTCCATCGAGGCCATCGCCTTCGTCAGCTCGTAGAAGTTGTTGTAGAAGTTCTTCGGGAAGACGAGCGCGTTCTCCTGGGCCATCGAGCGCTTCTTCCGGCCGTGGATGTAGGAGGTCTCGATGGCGACGTGGAGGACGAACTTCGACCCCTTCGCGTTCTGCAGGCGCTTCGAGAAGGCGAGGGCGTTCTTGCAGCCGAGGACGTTCGCGCGGAACGAGTTCTCGTAGGTGTCGTCGAAGGAGACCGACGCGGCGCAGTGGATGACGTGCGTGACCGTCCTCTCGAGGACGGCGAGGTCCGCCTCGGAGACGCCGAGCCACGGCTTCTCGATGTCGCCGTCGATGAAGCGGAACTTCCGGGCGGCCCGACCGCCCACCCCGAGGCGCGAGAGGAGGAGCCGGCCGCGCTCGGTCGGCGTCAGGACGCGGAGGACCTCACGGGTCTTCGGGTCACGCACGGCCTGCGGGCGGACGACGGAGACGACCTCGGCGATCCGGCGGTCACCGGCGGCCTGCGCGAGGATCTCCTGCCCGAGGAACCCGGTCGCGCCGGTGAGGAGGACGCGGAGCCGGGGGCTCCGGCCGCGCGCCTTCAGAGCGGCGGCGGCGTCGGCCTTGAGCTTCTCGACGCGTGCCTTCACCTCGCGCGCGGAGAGCTTCGTCGGCTCGCGGAACTGGAAGAAGACCTCCCGGTCGACGACGCCGATCAGCTTCTTCGCCCCGCGCTCCACGGCCTTCGAGCCGGTCAGGCGGCCGAGCTGCCCGGCGAGCCGGGTCCCGGCCACGTTCAGCTTCCGCATCCCGTCGCGGACCTTCTCCTCGTTCCCGCTCACCTGGATGAGCCGGCTCGCGAGGAACTGCGCCGTCACCTCGAGCGGGTTCTTGTCGCGGTGGGCCTGGATCAGGAGCTCGTCGGGGTCGATGGGCCGGAGGACCTCGAGCCCCGTCACCGCGCTCACCCGGGCGATGTAGCGGGAGGGCGAGCTCGCCCAGAGGAACTCCCCCTCCGGGTTCACGTGCGGGACGCGGTCGACGATCGGCGGGACCGCGGGCGCCGGGATGGCCTTTCCCGGGGCGGCGCCGGGCGCCTTCGGCGCGGCGGCAGCCTTCCTCCCCGGGCGGGGCG